>NZ_VEPX01000018.1:0-82894 GCF_006349665.1 Bacillus sp. CD3-5
ATGTTTTTCATTCTCCCTTCTCTTCTTTTGTTACAAAACTTTTATTATACTAATACGCTTGATAGAAATACGATTAATGCTGTTAATACTACTGCTCCACTTGCTGATCCTACGAAATCACCTTTTGTTACTTGTAATACTTGCTCCTTCATGTTTTTCATTCTCCCTTCTCTTCTTTTGTTACAAAACTTTTATTATACTAATACGCTTGATAGAAATACGATTAACGCCGTTAACACTACTGCTCCACTTGCTGATCCTACGAAGTCACCTTTTGTTACTTGTAATACTTGCTCTTTCATATTATGTATCCTCCTTTTAATAAGTTATCTATATGTAATTTCTAAGAAATGTTTATTTCATAGTTTTTATGTTGACGTTACATTAAATTTAATAACGTAACGTTTGTAACATTAATGTAACATAACTATTGTTACGTTGCAATATAATTACGTAAATTTTATTACACTTTTTTTACGTTTTTTTTACGTTTTTTTATAAACACCCTTAAAAACCTTGTTTTAATGCATTTTCTACTAAGTTTATGTTTGTAATGTTATTGTAACATTACAGTCATATAACGAAATATCGCCATACTCACCTCTACTTTTGTTACAAATTAAGATAAATCCTTCATTAATAAAGTGGAATCTATCAAATTCTTACTGATAGTTCATACGAGATAAAATACAATCTTTCCAAGATAAGTTTATATGTTTCCTCCATATAACTATGTATAATAAAAACAAAGAGGTGGTCATTTTGAAATTAATCGCATTAGATATGGATGGAACACTACTATCATCTAGTCTTGAAATCTCCAAAGAGAACTTACAAGCTATCCAAACTGCAAAAGAGGCTGGTCATATAGTCATGATTTGTTCTGGTCGTGCAAAAGAGGATGCTTTGAAATTATTGGAAGAATATAAACTATCTCTTCCAGTTGGAGCGAGCAATGGGGCAATTGTTTATGTGGATGGAAAAGTAATTAACTCGCGTTGTTTACAAAATGATAAAGTATACAAGCTTGCAAAATTACTAGAATCTGAAGGTTTTCCTTATAAGCTATATACGAATAAAGGAGTTTATTCTCCATATACATGGCAAGATCAAGTCATGCAAGCGTTCGAAGAGAACAAGCATGCACTAGATGTTACGCTTGAGGAACTTGAAAGAATTACAGAAAAACAAAAGAAATCAAACTTAATTACTGATTTCCAAAAAATCGAAGATGTTGTAAATAATCCAGAATTAGAAATATCTAAATTCTTTATTTTGACATTTAACGTAGGGCATCGCGCACAGCTATTAAGTATGTTACAAGAAGATACTGATATTATGGTTACAGCATCTGCTCCTACTAATTTAGAAATTATGGACAAGAATGGACATAAAGGAAATGGACTGAAACAAATGGCAGCCCATTTTAATATATCAATTGAAGATACAGTTGCTATCGGTGACAATTTTAACGATGTACCCATGTTAGAAGTAGCTGGTTTATCAGTTGCAATGGGAAACGCTGAAGAAGATGTAAAAAAACTATGTGATGTTGTAACATTAACAAACAATGAACATGGTGTTGCTCATGCAATCGAGCAATTTGTATTGAAACAAACTTCATCTAGTAAATAAAAAAAGGACTCTTTCTATTTGAAAGAGTCTTTTTCTTTTATACATGATGACAAGCAACAAAATGCTCCTCACCAACATTACGAAATTCAGGTACCGTTTGTTTACAAATATCTGTTGCAAACGGGCAACGTGTATGAAAACGACACCCCGAAGGTGGATTTGCCGGGCTCGGAATGTCACCCTCTAGTATGATTCTCTCTCGCTTCACTGTTGGATCTGGTATTGGCACAGCCGATAACAATGCTTTTGTATACGGATGAAGCGGATTTATAAATAACTCATCACGTGGCGCTGTTTCCACAATCGTTCCTAAATACATAATTCCAATCTTCGTACATAAATGCTCTACTACGCTTAAATCATGTGAAATGAATAAATAAGATAGTCCTTTTTTCTCCTGTAACTCACTAAATAAATTAATGATTTGTGCTTGAATAGATACATCTAGTGCTGCCACAGGTTCGTCAGCCACAATAAATTCTGGATTTAATACCATAGCTCTTGCGATAACGATACGTTGACGTTGTCCACCAGAAAACTCATGAGGGTACCGGTCAATATGATATGGAGCTAAGCCACATAACTCTAATACTTCTGTCACCTTCTCACGAACATTTTCTTTCGTCGCTAATCCATGAGCTAACATCGGCTCACCAAGCGCTTCCCCAATTCTCATTCTCGGATTTAATGAGCTAAATGGATCTTGGAAAACAAGTTGCATATTAGGACGATGTTTTCTCAATTCTTCCTTAGATAAAGAGTGAACATCTTGCCCTTTAAACTTCACTTCCCCTTCCGTTTTTTGAACGAGACGTAAAATTGTTTTTCCTATCGTCGTTTTTCCGCTTCCCGATTCACCAACGAGGCCGAATACTTCACCTTTATTAATAGTAAAACTTACTCCATCAACTGCTTTTACATGTCCAACCGTTCTACTAAATATGCCGCCTTTAATTGGAAAATATGTTTTTAAGTTCTTTACTTCTAATAATGGTTCACTCATTGTTCCGCACGCTCCTCATATAACCAGCAAGCAACTTTATGATTCTCATCATGTAGATTCAAACTTGGCACTTCTTCTTTACATATTTCCATACAATGCTCGCAACGACCACTAAAGTAGCAAAACTCATCCAAACCAACTAAATTAGGAACTTGCCCTGGAATAGAATATAGTTTATCTATTCGTTTACCCATCACTGGTTTTGATTTCAACAAACCTTTCGTATACGGGTGCTTCGGATTTTGGAATATTTCTAGTACTGGTGCTTCTTCAATAACTTTCCCGCCATACATAACGACAACGTAATCCGCCATTTCTGCTACGACACCTAAGTCATGTGTAATTAATAAAATCGATGTTTTAAATTCTTCTTTCACTTGTCTTAATAGATCCAATATTTGAGCCTGAATCGTAACATCAAGAGCCGTTGTCGGTTCATCCGCAATTAATAACTTCGGATTACAACTAAGTGCAACAGCAATCATAATACGTTGTAACATACCACCACTTAGTTCGTGTGGATAAGAATGGACGATTTCATCCGCACGAGCTATACCGACTTTACGAATTAACTCAATCGCCTTCTTATATGCTTCATTTTTACTAAGCAGTTCATGCTCCCTTAACGTCTCTACAATTTGTTCCCCTACAGTAAAGACTGGATTTAGCGATGTCATCGGTTCTTGGAAAATCATCGCAATATCATTCCCTCGTAAACTACGAAGCTCTTTCTCTTTCATTCCTAAAAGACTTTTTCCTTCATATAAAATATCTCCACCTACTACACTGCCTGATTCAGCAATAAGTCCCATAATAGATAAAGCCGTTACACTTTTCCCGCAACCAGATTCACCTACAACACAAACAGTTTCACCTTCTCGAACTGTAAAACTAACATGATTCACAGCTTTTACTGTTCCTTCTTCTGTCTGAAAGTGTGTTTGTAAGTCTTTCAACTCTACTACCGCTTTACTCATATTCCCTCACCTACCGTCTCATCTTTGGATCTAACGCATCACGAAGTGCATCACCAAGTAAATTAATGGATACAACTGTTATAAAGATTGCAAAACCAGGCGGAATCCATAACCACGGACGCTTTTGAAAATCAATTAATGAGTTCGCTGCGCTAATCATATTCCCCCATGAAGGTGTAGGTGGGACAACGCCGAGACCTAAGTAGCTTAGTGCGGACTCACTTAAAATAGATCCAGCCACACCCAAAGTTGCTACAACAATAAGCAACGGAAAGACGTTAGGAATTAGATGATGAATAATTTTTCGGGAATCCTTTAATCCTAATACATCTGCCGCTTGCATAAAGGCTTGCTCCCGCAATGTTAAAATTTGTCCCCTTACAAGACGGGCAAGTCCTGGCCACCCTACTAAACTTAAAATAATCATTACAACATATAAACGATATTCCGATGGTAATTTCCATTCTGATAAAATCGCTCCCATTATAATAAGTAGCGGTAATCCCGGAATGGACATTAACACATCTGCAACACGCATAATTAAATGATCCACAACCCCTCGATAAAAACCAGCAATTGCTCCTAATAAAGCTCCTAATATAACGGATAGTAGCATCGACGCTAAACCAATTGTTAATGAAATACGCCCTGCTTGCATAAGTCTAGTTAAAATATCCCTTCCCAACTGGTCTGTTCCAAGCCAATGTGACAGGCTGGGCGGTTTATTAATTTGTGTTACTTGTACTTTCCCATCAGCATACGGTGAAAAGATTGGACCGATAAAACTAAATAAAAACATAAATATTAAAACGTATAAGCCACACAGTGCCATCTTGTTTTTCTTGATTTTTTTATACGCTTGGTGCCATGGTGATGATTCATTTCGCTTTTTTTGTTCTTTCTTTTTCTCTATTATTGGTGTAATAGTCTCCATATCTTTCCCCCCTTACTTCAATCTAATTCTTGGATCAACAAACGCATATACAATGTCAGCTAAGAAATTAGCCATAATTGTTAAACAAGAAAGAAACATTGTAAAGGCCATTAATACCGTATAATCACGGAAGTTTAATGCTTCTAATTGAATACTCCCAATCCCTGGCCAATTAAAAATCTGTTCAATAATAATAGCTCCTGAAAATAAACCTGGTAATTCAAAAGCGAGTAATGTAATTGCTGGCAAAATGGCATTTTTCAATGCATGTTTATAAATAACAGTTCTTTCTTTTAGACCTTTTGCACGAGCGGTACGAATATAATCTTGTCTAATAACATCCAACATGCCGGTTCTAAAATATCGTGTTAACGATCCTACACCAAGAAGTGTTAAAATAAATACAGGTAGAATCATATGACGTAATACTTCTAATATGTATGCTATCCCTGTTGAATTACTCCCAATATCAATCATGCCACCAATAGGTAATAACTTTAAATCAACTGCTAATAATTTAATTAAAAATAGTCCAATAAAGAATGATGGAAATGACATTGCTGCAAAGACACCGATTGTTACCAATCTATCAAACCAAGAGTGCTGCTTTGTTGCAGAAATAACCCCAATAATAAGAGCAACAATCCAAGTGAAAAATAAAGCTGCAACAGCAACAATAAATGTATTCCAAATAAATTTATTAAGTAATGAAGTTACCGGTTCTTGGTACTGCAAAGAAAATCCAAAATCACCATGCAAGGCATTCACTAACCAATGAAAATACCTTTCAATAATTGGTTTGTTTAAGCCGTATAATTCCCTTAATTCTTGGGCCCTCTCTGGTGTTAACTTTGGATTTGAATCAATATAATCTCCCGGCAAAAGTGCAAATAAGAAAAAAATAATAATAGATGTACCAAACAATGTAGGGATCATTTGAAGGAACCTACGAATGATATATGTTTTCACCTTTTGTCTCCCCAATCCTATTTACTTAAAAATAGAAGAACATTTTTTCAAAACAGCTACCATTCCATTGCTGTGTGAAAAAACGTCTTCTATTATTTAGGTCAACCCTTATTGTTCAATAGATAACACTGGTAAGTTAGAACTAATGCTATCGTATTTTTCTGGATCAATTCCTTTTATACGTGCATTATGAGCATAAAGTAGTTTACGATAGTTTAATAAAATAACTGGCGGATCATCATTTAACTCTTTATACAGTTCTTTATAAATTGCTTTACGTTTTTCAATATCTGTCGTCCCTATACCTTTTACGATCAAGTCATCTACTTTCGGATTACTATAACCCGTATCACTTTTTGGATTAGTCGATAAGTAATCACTTACAACTTCACTTGGATCACTAATCCCTGGTGTTGAAACTGCTGCTAAATCGTAGTCACCTTTTCCTACTTTTGAAAGCATTGTATTAAAGTCCATCAACTCTGGATTTAATTCCACACCAATTTCTTTGTAACTTTCTTTTGCAATTGGAATAAAGATATCATTTGTTTTACCTGTATTTGATGCGTAGTATGTTAATTTTAATTTTTGACCATCTTTTTCACGAACCCCGTCAGAACCTACTTTCCAACCAGCCTCATCCAATAATTTTTTAGCCTTTTCTACGTCGTGCGGATATTTATTAATACCTTCTTCTGTATATGCCCATGAAACTGGAGCAATTGGTACGTTAGCAACAGATCCATATCCTTGTAAAGCTGTATCCACATACTTCTTACGGTCTAATCCATAAGTAAGTGCTTGGCGGACCTTTTTATCTTTCAAATACGACTTCTTATTATTTACATAGATATAAGCAATATCACTTGATGATTCAAGATTAATATTTGCAAACTCTAATCCTTTTAATTGGTCTATATTTTCAGGGTTCGCTCTAAATCCACTATAGTCCAATTCACCTGTTTGGAATAATTGGAATCCAGTATCACCTGATGTGATTTTATAAATAAAGTTTTTAATTTTGGGTTTACCTGCATAATAATGTTCGTTAGCAACAAAGCGTACTTCTTGACCTGGAACATATTTTTCAAATTTATATGGACCCGCTGCAATTGGTTGCCCATATAATGCTTTTAAATAGTCCAAACTTGTATTTTGTTTATAATCTTTTCCATAATAAGCTTTTGATAGCACTGGGCCACCTAAATTCGTTAGCGCCTGTGAATTAACTTTTTCAGTTGTAATTTTAATTGTCTGTGGATCAACAACTTGAATCCCTTCAATAGAAGTTGCTTTTCCTTCTTTATATTCTTTCCCGCCTTTAACAGCATACTGAGCAATGTCCATTCCACCTTCATACGCTTTATCATGAAGTAGTGTTAATGTAAATGCTACATCATCCGCTGTTAAAGGCGACCCATCACTAAATTTTAAATTTTTACGTAAGTGGAATGTATATGTTAACTGGTCAGCAGAAATATCCCATTTTTCCGCCAGATCCGGAACAGGTTTACTTTGTTTGTCTGTTGTTACTAGTGACGCAAAAATTACAGACGTTACATTCCCATCCCAACCATTCTCTTGGAAATATGGAAGGAAAACTCCCCCTGGCTTAGAAATGGCCGTAATAAAAGTATCCTTTCGCTGATTTGCTTTCTCTGGACTTTTCTTTTTATCTGTAGCTGGAATTGATTCAATCTTAGCGTCTTTTAAGTCTTGTTTTTTTACCGGTTCTGTAGAAGCCGTATCTTCCTGTCCCCCACAAGCAGATAACACAAGCGAACTACTCAGTAATACCGAAAATACACCAGCCCATTTTTTTGTCTTTTTCTTCATTGTCCCCACCCTAACTTTTCTTTTTTTAATAATTAAACCTTATGAACTGCTTGCCTTATGTATGCCTCCCACAGCAACATTTTATAGCCAATCGGAAAAGTCGGTTTTAATCGTAAAAAAATGGATGTTTTTGAGGGGTAACAATCCTATTCCGACCTTTCCGGTAGACTTTATGGTTATTAGCTTATATCTTCCGTTATATTTTGTCAATTCTTTCTAAATAAATATTTTGAGAATTTTTTAAAAATTATCGTTCTATCTTTAATTTAGGTAAACTTAACAAGATACCGTTATAGTTATCTTCTTGTAATCCTTGAATGCGTGCATGATGTGCAGACACAACTTTACTATTAAACATGTCAACCATTCCCTTTTATTTCGTATTAAAAAATTAAAAATTCACTTCTATTCGTTCCGTATGAAACATAGAATACTAATAACCAATTACCAAAAAGGGGGCGAAAACATGGACAACCTATTCCAATACGTCCTGCACTACGTATTATTAACAATTATGATAGTCGGGGCGCTATTACTATTCCCATTCTTCCCAAAGTTCGTCCTCTTTTTAGCTTTTTTTATTATACTCGGGATCGCTATTATCATTTCAACAAAGGAAGATACGACACAAAAAGAAAACAGAGTTCAGCGTGTAAAGCTGTAACTCTGTTTTTTTTCAGTCGTAACGTATTCTTGTTAAACTAATTATGAAAAAGACTCCTGCAAATAAAATGAGTATACCAATATATCCTCCTATATCTGCCAATGTACCTCCCCTTACAATTAACTCAGTAAAGCCACGCATCGCCCAAGTTTGCGGAACAAAATTTGCTGCCGTCTGCATCCATGCTGGTTCAATTTCAATCGGCCAATAAAGACCGCCAATCATGCATGTTGAAATCACAACGATATTACCTAATGCAGACTGTTGTTCTGTTGTTTTCACGATACTTGCTAATAATAAGGCTAGACCAATGACAGCTAATAATAACACGGAAACGAGTATAATAACCCCTAATAAATTTCCCCACTGCACATTAAATAAGGAATGCGTTAATATCATTAGAACACCAAATTGAATCCACCCTATTAAAAAGAATGAAAGGATATATCCCGTTAGTATTTGAACTTTTGAAACTGGTGCTTCTAATAAACGAGACCAAACACCAAGTTGTCTAGCTTTCAAAATAGTCCCCGTCGCACTTAACATAACAATCATAACGAATAGAATTGAAAAGCCTGCCGCTCGCCCTGTAACGTTATTTAACTTTTGATCATCATGTGAAATTGACTCTTTTTGAATCGAAGCAGGTTCTACTTTTGTATAAATTTCTTTATACATAGGTTCCCACGAAGCGTTACTTTTCTTCTCAAAATCTCTCGCTGCACTAACTTCTATCTCCATTTTTTTTAATGCACTTGCCAATACTTGCTCTACAGAAGTTCCACCAGTAAAATCAGCACTAGCTTGAAACTGAATATTTTCTACCCTTCCATCTAACATATTCTTTTGAAAGTCTTTCGGAATAAGAACCATGCCGGATGATTTTTTGTTTTCAATCTTCTGTTTGCCTTCCTTATACGTTACCTTCTCTATAGAAATTAAGTCACTTTTCTTTATGTCCTCGTAATACTTGTTAGATAATACAGAACCATCTTCATCTACTAAGCTAACATTTACTTTCTTATTCCCACTTCCACCTAAAAGTCCGCCGAAAATGAGTGTAAAAATAATAGGCATTCCAAACATAAGTATATAACTTTGTGGTTTTATTAAAATTTGTTTTAACTCTAGCCAACAAAGTGCCCAAACCTTCTTCATCATTTCTCCCTCCTATCTCGTACGTAAACGTAATGTCCCTATCATAACGGAGACAATTCCTGCACCACATAAACTAAAAATAACAGGGAGTAACACATCCCAAGATGTTCCCGACATAATATTTAAAAAGCTTGTAAGTGCCCATTTATTCGGAGCAACATTCGCAATGGTTTGAAGTGTATCAGGGAATACGTAAATTGGTAACATCGATCCTCCTAATATAGCGAGTATTTGAATACCGATTCCTCCCATTACATCTGCCGTTTTTTCCTCACGAATAAAAGCGGCAATTAACATAGATAAACCCGAAACACAAATTGCATAAGACATTCCCACCGCTACTATTTGAGATAAGTCTCCGCCCCATTCCACATGAAACATAAAGTGTGTAGCAACTATAAATATCCCAAATTGTATACAAGCAAATAATAATGTACCTAAAAACTTCCCGAATAAAATTGAAAATGAACTCGTCGGTGTACTGAACAAACGCGCCAACGTCTCAGTTCGTTGCTCTGTTACAACTGACTTTGCACCTACTGTTATGTTATATAGTAAAAACATGACTAACATCGCTGCGGCATAATATTGCATCGCTACAACTGTTTTTTTACCTATCGTTCCTTTTTCAATGTTATCTGCACCCGAAGTTGCTACTGTTTGTAAATCTCCACTTACTTCTTTTGCAACTTGTTCCACATTACTATGCTGAGAATTTGCTAATTCCGTCACAACACTTTTAGTAGATACCGCAACTGTTTGAACACGCTCTGAAAAAGAGCGGACCATTGATTCAGCGATTTTCGCTTGTATATCTTTTGATGGGTCTATAAACACCTTTGGTTCTTTTAATTTTCCATCTTGTACTTGTTCGCTCCATTTATTCGGGATGACGATTCCCACATCGATTTTCTTTTCCTTTAACATATCTTCAAGCTCTTCCTGAGAATTAACTATCTTTACTTTCACATCATCTTTTAATTCTTTAGATTGTAATACGTCTTTTTGAAAGACATCTGCAAACTCATCATTTCCTACTTGATAATAGCCAATCACTGTTTTGGGTAGTCCACTATTATCAAATATATTACTTAACGCTGAACCTAAAATCGCTGTTAATAAAAGCGGCATAATTAACATCATCATAAATCCGCGCCGATCAATTAAACGTATTTTTAAATCTTTCCATGCAATAATAAAACTTTTCATCTCGCACTAACCTCCTTAATCACGAAGTGAACGTCCTGTTAATTGTAAAAAGAGTGCCTCTAAATTCGGTTCTTGCACTTCAAGCTTTAAAATTTGAGCGTTGTTCTCCACAACTACTGACACAACTGTACCAATGGACTCGCCACCATTTAGCCCAATATCAATCGTACTATTATCTTCATCAAAAATAATTCGTTCAACAACAGAGAGTGCTTTCAACTTTTGTAGCAGTTCCGTACTATAACGATTTAATTGCAATCTCACTATAAACCCATCCGCCAGACGATTACATAGTTCCCTTTTCGTTCCTAATGCAATTACCTTTCCATGATCAACAATTGCAATTCTTTCACATAAATACTCTACTTCTTCCATGTAATGACTCGTATAAATAACTGTCATCCCTTTTTCATTTAACTTTTTAACAGTCTCTAAAATATGGTTTCTCGATTGCGGATCAATCCCAACTGTCGGTTCATCCATAATTAACAACTCTGGCTCATGCATAAGTGCTGCACCAATATTAATACGCCTTTTCATTCCACCTGAAAATGTTTCAATTTTATCTTTTTCACGGTCCTGTAAACCGACGTAAGCTAATACTTCCTCCGCTCGCTCTTTTGCAATTTTTCCATTTAAACCATACATTTTCCCCCAAAAAACCAAATTTTCCTTCGCTGAAAGTGTTGGATAGAGCGCAATGTCTTGTGGAACAATACCAATTTTCTTTTTCGCCTCTAATGGATATTCTTTTACTGATTTCCCACCAACTTTTATATCACCACTGTCGTATGAAATTAACCCGCAAATCATTGATATCGTCGTTGATTTTCCCGCACCATTTGGACCAAGCAATCCAAATGTTTCCCCTTTCTTCACCTCAAAAGAAACATTCTTTATGATTTCCTTCTTACCAAATGATTTCGTAATATGATCTATGACTAACATACTGATTCAGCCCCTTTGCATTCATCTACACTTTCATTGTAGAAAAATTCCTTCTTCTCTCCATCATCCTTGAGATAGAAATACAAAATAAAAAAGCAGCAAATTCTGCTGCTTTTTCACACTTATATATGCCAAAAGTCATGTGTACATCGTGATGCCATACCTTACTGCGTATATGGCTGCTTGCGTTCGATCTCTCAGTTCTAACTTACTAATTAAATTAGAAACATGATTCTTAACAGTTCCCTCTGTAATAAATAACTTTTCCGCAATCTCTTTATTATTTAACCCAAGTCCAATTTCCCTTAAAACATCTACTTCTCGCTCAGTTAATTGCGCTAATTGTTCTGGTGTGGTGCACTCTACTGCTACTTTTGTCTTTTTTAATTCTTTTATGATTTGCGCTGTTATATCCTGAGGAAGCACAGCCCCTCCACTATGCACCGTTAAAATTGCTTGAGCGATTGCATCTGTCTCCATGTCCTTCAATAAATAACCACTTGCTCCTTGCTCCAATGCTTCAAAGATAAGCTCACTATCACTAAAAGTCGTCAACATAAGTACCTTTATATGAGGGAACTGTTCTCTAACTAAACGTGTTCCTTCAACACCATTCATACGTGGCATCCGAATATCCATCAAAATAATTTCAGGATGTAACTCTTTCACCTTTTGTATCACTTCGTCTCCATCTGTAGCAGTTCCCACTACTTCAAGTTCCTGACGTAAATTTAATAACATCGCTAAACCATCACGAATGAGTGATTGATCATCAACAATCATAATCCGAATCCGAATCATACAGTTCCCCCTATTAACCACGTTTTCTCCTGAAGTGGAAATTCAATCTGTAACCGAAAGCCTTTTTCTATCTCACTCTCAAATTGAATAGTTCCACCATGTTCCTCTACTCGTTCTCTCATATTAAGTAAACCAAAACCTGGGCTTACCTCGTTAACTCCCACGCCATTATCCAAAATACATAGTTTAACTTTTTTCGCCGAACAAGTTAAACTCACTTCACATAAAGTCGCCTTGCCGTGCCGCTTTGCATTTGTTAAAGACTCTTGCATAACCCGGAGCAGTGTAGGCTGTAGTGACAGCGGAATCACAACCGGATCTCCTTGTAATTGAAACGATACTTGTACTTTCGTCGCCTTAGAATATCCATGTAACATTTCACGCATATTCTCTATTATGTTCCCTAGTTTACCTTCTTCTTTTAAGGCATGTACAGACGCTCTCACCTCTTGAAGTGATTTCCTGGCTAGCCTATGACATGTATGTAAAACCTCTTCCGTAGCGTCCGACTTTTGTTTCCACAAAGCCTCTGCCAGTTGTAATTGGACAAGTAAAGCTGTCATATTATGACCGACAGTATCATGAATTTCTCGGGCAATATCATTTCGCTCTCGAACGGCTGTCAATTCTTCTACCTCTTTGGCATATAGACGTAATTGTTCATGCGCTTCTTTTAGAGCTGTATGAGACAATGTCAATTCCTCATATTGCTCATCTACCATTTTCCGAGCAGCTGTAAGTTTTTTTATTAAACTTCCAGCTAAAGCACTAAAAACGATGAACATAAAATTAATGGCATTACTCTCCAATTCTAAACTACCTGTATGTTGATACGCATGTAATATATTTATAAACCAACAAAGAAAGAAAAAAGTAATAAAAAAGTACATCATACTTCTACGAAATTCATGAATAAATAGCCCTACTGCATCAATTCCAAATATAATTAAATATAAACATGTCTCGGGAAATAAAAAACCTAATAAAGCTGTGACTATCCCATTTGCTAATAGTGTATAAAAAACAAGTTTTTTACCTCCATTCACTTTTACTAGCAAAATATGATTCACAATATAAATAAAAAGTGCTGTACCCACAAAATATTGCAAATGTGCTGTTTCACGTGAAACATGGTTTGCATAAACAAAACAAATCATGACGATTGTAACAATTCGCGCGTATCCTAACATAAAATTCTCCTCACATTTTAATAACCTAAAGTGCATCTCTTCATTATAATAACAAGAAAATTATACCAATTACTTCTCTTTCCTTACACAAAAAAAAGCAAGCCCCCCTCAAAACATGAGAAAACAACTTGCTCTTTCATTCTAATCTCTTTACTCCATGATATTCTCTAAAGCATTATATAACTCCGCTCGTAACAACTCTTTCTTCGTTTTTTCTTCATACAATTGTTCAAGCATTTCAACATCAACTACTTGTTCCATCTTACACTCAAGCGTATATATATCTTCTTCAACATGCATTAACTCGGTTTCAATTTCCTCAATATTCCTAACTTCTTTCTTTTTTACAGGGACTGTTTCCATACTTTTTCTTCCTTGGCGTTGCTGCTTTATCACTTGCGTCTCGAGCTTTTCCTCCCACTTTTGACGCGCCCATGCATAGTTCCCTGCAAACTCAAATAATTTACGCTCATCAATCCAATACGTCTTTTCAAATAACTTATTTAAAAAATAACGATCATGTGAAACAGCTAAAATCGTTCCATTATATTGTTCAAGAGCTTCCTCTAAAACTTCTCTTGATTCAATGTCGAGATGATTTGTCGGCTCATCTAAAATTAAAAAATTGATATCTTGATACATAAGTTGTGCAAGTCTTAACCTCATTTTTTCTCCACCGCTCAGTTGCGTTACTTTCTTAAACACCGCTGGACCATAAAATAAAAACTTAGCTAATATATGTCTCGCTTCTCCCTCTGTTACAGCTACACATTCCCTGAAAGCCTCCAATACGTTACTCTTCATATTTCCGTACGCATGCTGGGATAAATAACCGATTTTCACACTACTTCCAATTCGAATTTCTCCAGCGTCTGGTTCTATTTCTTCTAATAATAACTTTAATAGCGTTGTCTTTCCTGTACCATTACGACCAACGATAGCTGCACGCTCTTGAAAACGAACATGTAAGTTTGCTTCGTTAAATAAAAGATGTTCCGCAAACCCTTTACTCACTTCTTTCATTACAACAACATCTTTTCCACTTCTCTCTTGCCCTTCAAACTGAAGTCCCATTTGTTTTCGTTCTAAAATAGGTTTCTTTAGTTTTTCCATACGTTCCAGTGCACGTTCCATACTTCTCGCTCTCTTATGCAATCCTTCATTCGGAGGATTCGCCTGATTTGCCCATTCACGTAGTCGCTTAATTGCTTCTTTCATTTTCTTTATTTTCTTTTGCTGTTCTTGATAAGCCTGAAACTCCTGAAGCAACCTTTCTTCCTTCTCTTCAACAAACCGAGAATAGTTTGTATGATACACGTGAATCTCTCCATCTTCTAAATCAAAGATCTTCGTTACAACTTCATCAAGGAAATAGCGATCATGTGAAATCACCATAACTGTTCCGTTGTATTCTTTTAAAAATTGCTCTAACCATTCGACTGCAAATAAATCTAAATGATTGGTTGGTTCATCTAATAAAAGTAAATCTGGTTTCTGCAACAACATGTATGCAAGGCTTACTTTTGTTTGTTCCCCACCACTTATCTCCACAAATGATCGTGGGAATAGTTCTGTCACCTGTAAACCATTTGCTACCTTCATAATGTTCGCTTCGATTTCATAACCACCAAGAAACGCAAACTTTTCTTGGATGATTCCGTATCTTTCCATTAATTTTTGTAAAACAGAAGATTCCTGTTCTTCCGCCATATCTTTTTCTAAAGTACGCATTTCTCTTTCTAATTCCTTTTCTATTTTAAAAGCGGAACTCAATACTTCATATACAGTCATACTCTCATCAAATTTCGGAATTTGTGCCACATGACCAATACGTGTACCTTTCTTCATATGAATGGCCCCTGCATCCAAACTTTCCATTCCAGTTAAAAGCTGAAAGATTGTTGTCTTCCCGCTACCGTTACGACCAACTAATCCAACACGTTCACCATTCTTTATTTCAAGCGATATATTTTCAAATATGATGTTTCCACCAAAAGATTTCGTTACATTATTTACACTACAAATTGTCATTTTCCGTACTCCTTTCAATATAAAAAACCATGGGAAAGAAACATTCCCCATGGTTTTCGGCATAGAAAAAGGAAGCTAAATAGCTCCCTTTTCACACGTTTATTAAAAATGGGTGAAGAGATCTCTATCGTTCTATAGCTACTATGCAATTGTTAAAAAAGGACAGACGTATCCCGTTAACAACTACATCATGAAAAATCGCACGACAAAAATAGATAAAATCTAAAAATTTGGCACGTGCAGCTAAAGAACGTTTCATCTCATTCACCTCTTTCGTACGGAATTTAATACTTACTTCTTTATTATACTTTCCCATTTCATGTTTGAATAGTCATTTTTCTGAAAATAATGAAGATAGACTAAACATTTCAATAAGTGACATCAAATCTTACAAAACTGTTATGTTCACGTAATGGAAAGCGATAGTACGAAAAGATGCCTCCCTATACAATAAAGATGTAAACAAGAGAGACAACAAAAGGAGGAAACAATCATGATGAAAGAAATCGTAAAAGCAATCTTTGAGGTATTAGTGAACGGACAAGCAGTTGTAAAAGAACTAAATGAACTATAAAAAGGAGTGAAAGAATATGATGAACATGGTAAAAATGATTTTACACGCTCTAGTTGATGCAAAAGCAGTTAGCCAAGAATTAAACCAACAATAAAAAAGGGGTAAACGAATATGAAGAAAGCCATTATTGTCATCGCAAGTACAGCAATTGCCTTATACACAATAAAAAATAGAAAAAAGAAGCATAATAAAAACGATTTATATTATCCATACACATTATTAAAGAAAAAATAAAAGACAAGGTACCCTATCTTAATGAGGATATCTTGTCTTTTATTTTTTATATTCCCTTTAAAGGATTTTCTTCTCCTTTTCCCGAATGTATTAAGCGGGATTTTTACACATATTTTAAAGGGGCATATATACAAATGGATACACAACAACTATACTTTTTAAACGATATTGGCAAACAAAAACCAGAAAGCATCCGGAATAGAAGCGCTGCATGTCCTTTTTGTGACAGAGAAAATTTAACGGATATTTTAGCAACTGAAGGCTCAATTATTTGGCTAAAAAACAAATTTCCTACATTAAAAGATACATTTCAAACGGTGCTAATCGAAACAGATAATTGTGAAGATCATATTGCGACATATACAGAAGAACATATGCGATCGTTAATCCGTTTCTCCATTAAACATTGGTTAGATTTACAGAAGAATGAAGAATTCACATCTGTAATTTTATACAAAAATCATGGTCCATTCTCAGGTGGAAGTTTGCATCATGCACACATGCAGATTATTGGAATGAAATATGTAAACTACCTCGATAACGTAGAACACGACAACTTTCAAGGCGTAATTGTTCAAAAGAACGAACACATTGAACTCAACATTTCAGATCGTCCTATTATCGGTTTTACTGAATTTAATATCATTATTGAAGATATTGGATGCATAGATGAACTAGCAACTTATATTCAGCAAACTGTACGTTACATACTGACAGATTTCCATAAAGGATGTAGTAGTTATAACTTATTCTTCTATTACTTAAACGGAAAAATCATTTGTAAAGTTGTTCCTAGGTTTGTCGTTTCACCATTGTATGTAGGATATAAAATACCGCAAGTTTCCACCAAACTAGAAAACGTGAAAATACAACTAGCAGCATATTTCACAAAACAAAACGACGCGATTATCCACAAAAAATAGAGTAGGTATCAAAAACCTACTCTTTAATTACACCTTTATTTCGATAGTACACATCTTCTAATCCGATGTTATACTTCATATTATTATCCGTCCACTCTGGCCCTAAATTCCCTGGCCACCCAGATGTATTTGCTATATATTTTAGTAATGCAAAATCCGTCAAACCTTTTTGCACCCCGCGCTTATATCCTTTCATTAAATGCGGCATTGCAATTTGCGCGTTTGTACGTGGATCTTTTAGCTCATCATCCGTTAAATGATCCGGCGCAAGTCCACCACCGCGATGCAATTGAAACAATCCGAATGAAGTTCCGTTATCTCCAACACTTCTTGGATTTAAACGGCTTTCATGTTCGGCAATTGTAAGAGGTATCCATTCTGGAAGATTGACTTTCTTTGCTTCCTCTATAATAATTTGTTTCATCTGTTTTGCTTCTTCTGAGTCAACATAGCTTGTCTCATTTACTAATTTGCCCATTCCTTCAGACTTTCCTTGGAAATATAAGTACACCCCAAGAACAACTAAAAATCCTACAAAGAATTTCTTCACTACCTCTACCTCTTTCTCCGCTGAAATTTGTCCCCTTTCAGCCTTCTTCCCTTTACAATTACCCACATTCTATCATTCTCTTACTCTTTTATCATAGCAAATAACTATACATATTATCATCATGCTTTAGACCGATTTTGTGAAAAAACAGCTGGTAAATACGTGCAAAAATGTAACTTTCATAGACTACAACGTATTTCTTGTATATAATTGTAAATTGAACTCTACATATAGAATAGGAGCAGACCAAATGAAAAAGTGCATAATACTCTTGTTCAGTATTTTACTTCTTATCCCTATCCACATCTCTGCACAAACATCATCAAAACCAAAAGTACTTGTTTTATATAGTACAAAAGAAGATAAAATTACAAATAATATTCAAATTCTTAACACTCAATTAGGACATTTTACAAACGATATAACTACGAAAAGTTTAAACAAAGCTCATGAAATTACTAATTCATCTTCTTATACACATATTGTCTATATCGGTGAACAAAAAGAAGAGTTTCCTACTGAAGCAAAACAACTTATAGAAAATTTCTCAGGCCCAGTATTAGTTTTAGGGCAAAATGTTGAACAATTATCTAATCGTTTTTCATTCATTACCCTAAAGGATAATGATATACGAACTAATAAAATCGAATATCCAAGTAATAAATTAAAAAACACTCTAGAAGAAGAACGTTTGATTCAATCTTTTGATACAAACGGAACTGTTCTTGCTAACGCTTTAAGCTCAAATAACAAGAACCCACTAATCGTTCAACATGAAACATCTTACTACGTTGCAACACCAAATCTCTTTGACTGGATCTCTCATTACGTCGGTGAAATGCTATTTTCTTACTTTGGACAAAAACCAACGACAAATAAAGTAGAAGCTTATTTACGTCTTGAAGACGTTCATCCAGCCGCAGATATAAATCAATTAAAAGAAATTGCTGAATTACTAAAAGAGAAAAAGATGCCATACATGATCACTGTTATACCTGTATATACGGATCCGGAAACAGGTAAAACACTACATTTAAAAGATAAACCAGAACTAGTCGATCTTTTACGCTCTATGCAAGATGATGGTGCAGCAATTATTATGCATGGTTATACCCACCAATTTTATGATAGTGAAACTGGTGAAGGTTTTGAATTTTGGGACGTAAAAACAGACCAGCCAATTCGTCAACCAAAGCATGAAAAACCAAAAACAAAAGATGATTTCCCTACTATAGATGCCTATAATGCATACGTAAAAAAAGGGGAAGAATTTGAAGAAAAATATACAACTGATCATATTGAAAAAGGCATTCAAGAACTTGTAGATGCCAAATTATATCCTGTCGCATTTGAAGCACCTCATTACACGATGTCTCAAAAAGGATATGAAATATTATCAAGGTACTTTTCAACTTATGTAGGACAACTACAGCTAAGTGATACAACTTGGAAATCCATGCACTCACCATTTTATACAAGTACCCCATCCTTTTTACATGGCATGAAACTAATGCCTGAAACAGTTGGATTTATTGAAGAAGATAAGCCACATGCTATCGCTAAAATGAAAGAACGTGCTGTATCTGTTGCAAAACTATCTGACGGCATTATCGGTGCATTCTATCATCCTTACTTAGGTGTGAAACCATTAAAAGAAGTACTAAAGGATCTAGAAAGTATTCCAAATATAGAATGGATTGATTTACAAAAAGAAACAAATGAAGTGAAAATGAAGGATATTCATATTACTACTAATAAAGATGGCATTCACGTTGAAAAACCAACAAGCGCAAGCGACGTAATGGATTATGTAAAACAATATGGATTCTTCCTTATACTTGGTTTCTTCATCATTGTCTTTCTATTGTTATTAAGACGTGCAAAAAAATTAGAATCCTAATACAAAACCACCAAGCAAAATTCTTGGTGGTTTTTTTAACTTAAACCAAAACGCGGCATATTATTAATAACCCATTGATTATGTTCATAAATAAATTCAACTTCCACTTTTTCCGTTACATTATCATAGTCATTATACGTTTCTACCTGCGCTTTTATTTTTCCATCCTTTAACTCGGCAGAAATAATTTTTGTAAATTTAGTTGCTGCTTTTGACCCTGGATCTCCAATAGCATAGTGCATTTTTCCATTTAACTCTTTCACATACTTACTCTTCATATACTCTGCTATAAATGATTTTGAGAAATACGTAGATAGCGTAGTCTCTAAATTATCCTTCGTATTATAAATAGGGTTCACTAATTCCCCGTATGAAAAATCCCCTACTCGTTTTGGGTTTCCTGTTAGTGCAGCCATTTGAACATTAGTCAGTTCCTTCTGTGCATTCCATACTTTCTGTAACATAACGTTATCTGCTAGCTTCTTATCTTTTACTTCATTTGATTTCTTTGTATCCAAATTCATGATAGTTCCATTATCCGTATAGAGGTACATATCTCCTGCTACAAAATATAAATAAGATTTAGTTGGTTCAACCGCTTTATTATAAATTACTTTTTCCTTTCCTCCATTCATTCTCTTCTTATATACTCCATCCTTTTTTATATAATAAAAAGTGTCCCCTTTCACATTCATCTGCAAGGCATCCTTTACCAATAACTTTTCATTATTTTGTTGAACGTCTATTTCATATATGCCATGCTCAGCTTCATTTGTTTCAAAAGGTAACGAAAAGTCGACAACAGCATATAATTTTTCATTATCATATGTAGCACTAGATATTGTTGCATAATTTTCTTTTGACCAAGTTTTATTATCTTTTGTAACTTGTGTTCCACGATTTTTATTCCAATGTAGAATACTATCATCTATCGTTTGAGACCAACCAGAATTTTTAAATGCTGCTTCTTCTTCCTGTCCCGTTTTCAAATCCATCTTTACAATCCCTACAATATCAAAACCACCATGCTCAGAATATTTTTTCGGATAAAATAAAGTTTGATCTTTTATATAAACATAATTTATATCCGCTTTTAACGTGTCTAGCTTTTTGTTAGATATATCATACTTCATTAAAGAAGATAATCCCGCATTCTTATCTTCATCCGTATGAATAAAATATAAAACCTTGTTTTTTATATTTATGTAAGAAGCATTTACACCTTCCACTACACGTTCCGAAGTCTGAAATTGATCTTTCGTACGATAAATGCCTCCTGTATTTTTATTACCATTTACTGCATAGTAAACCCATCCATCACTCTCTGCCATCTTCCCTTTATTAGAACTGTTTCCAACCGTATTGCCATTTTTCTCATTTTCTTTCATCTGTTTTTCAACTACTGGATCAATTTGTTCTTCTTTATTTTCTTGTGTTACGTTTGAATTGATAGTCTTTTTTTCTGCTTCACATCCAAACGCTGCAAGTGAAAGTGTACCGATCATCATTGTAATAGCTATTTTTTTATATGCTCTCCCCATTTTCTTCCCAACTTCCTTCATCAAATTAAACACATCATAAATTATAGAAAATATTAGAAAAAATATCCATAATAAAAAGGATAAGAGTAACGCTCCTATCCTTTCAAATAAAGTGAAACTTTAATTAGTGGGGTTTTGTCCATCCCCCACTGGTTATTAGTTGAACCAATCGGGCTTTACGGGCAGTTGATCTCCCACCTAATTCCTCCGCATTAGTCAAATTTTGAGGTGGAAGCCTTACTGCCCGTTAATGCGGGGTAAAATTGAATCGTATTTTCATATATCGTTTTCATAACCTTATCAACAGACATGTTTTTTATAACACTAATTTCCTTTAATACCTCTCGAATCATTCTCGGATGCGTCATAACATCGTCTTGAAATTCCCACGGTCCATCCGTTTCTACCATCATATATTCAAGAGGATAATACGAAACAATTTTTCTAATCTTCTCCTTATGTAAAACATCTGGTGTAATAGAAATATAATAACCGTTCCTCATCATACGTTTCATTGTTGTTTCACTTCCTTTAAACCAATGAAAATGTGCACGTGGAACTTTATATTTCTCCAATAAATCACATACAATATCAGCATCTTCATACACTGCATGCAATATAATTGGTAAATCATATTTACTAGCTAGTTCAACAAACCGTTGTAACACTGATATATACGAATTGATAGCAATGCGCTCATCTTCTTTTCTTAAATAATACGGTAAGCCAACTTCACCAATCGCAACTATATCATCTACATGCTCTTCAATTAATTTATAAATTTGCTCACATTCTTCTTTATGAATCGGTTGCTCCGGATGAAAACCTATTGCTGGATGTACAAAAGGATATAGTTTTGCTAAAGATAAAGTTTCTTTACATGATTGATAATTCATAGATACTGCAATAAGCCCCTTTATCTCTTTACTATGCTCCACATCTTTAAGTAATTTACTTTTCTCTTCATCCTTATATTGGTCAACATGTATATGACTATCAATCCACTTCACCTTTATTCCCCCATAAAAAAAACAAGAAAGGATCTCCCTTCTTGTTTTGTCATCTATATTATTTAACAATTAAGTTTGTTATGATATCAAATAACCCAATACATACTACGGCAACAGTAAAGTAGCTACAGAAATCTTTAATTGGAAACTTCACTACTTCTTCTTTACGCATCCCATTCTTCTCCCTTCTTACTATATCCCTAATTATTTTTATCTATTTGTATCTATTATGCAAAAAATATGACAAAATTACTATCGAATTAACTTACGTAAACCTTACAATGTTGTAAGGTTTATAAAGTGAAACTTTAATCAGTGGGGGGTTCTTCATCCCCCACTGATTATTAGTTGAACCAATCGGACTTTTATGGGCAGTTGATCCCCCACCTAACTTCTTTGCTTTCGCTGAATTTTGAGGTGGGGGTCTTACTGCCCATTAAAGCGGGATAAAAAGGGCCTCATCTCCATACAGATGAGGCTATTAAAAAGTAGTTGGTTTTTCATTCTTCATTCATATTACAAACAGAAAGTAATACAGTGAGACTTTCTAATTACACTATATAAAATTCACTATCTTTTAACCATCGAATTACATTACAGAAGACTTACATGTTTGTAAGCTATGTGTAATGTAATTCGATAGTTTCTCTCACCTACATCTCGTACAATAAAGTTAGCAAGTAAGCCAAATAAGAAGAACACTCACATAACCAAATTACATTGCTAGTAGCTACTCTTCTTATACCTTTCACTCATGCTACTACAATGTACCCCCTTCCCCTTTATATATTAAAAAAAGCCTTAGTCCATATGGAATAAGGCTTTTTTTGCACACACCAAAATACCCCTACCTAGTATTTTTGTTTTCGACAAAAAATAGGTGGGGGTATAATTTGCTATCTCATCGCTAAAAGTTTACTCTTTGCATTAATAGGAATATTTATCGCTTCAATTTCTTCAATTGCCTCGCCGTAACGTCCTTTTGCATACACCTTTAATGTTTCATCTCTCTTTAACATATGCTTAACAGTCTTCTTTATTTTTTGTTCTCTTCCACGTTCGTCAAATGCAATAAATTCATATTCATACCACTCATCACCAATATGCTGACCAATTGTATTCACAACCGTATAGTATTCTTTCGTCTTATAAAACGGATTATATTTATCGATAACCGGTCCAAGTTTCGTAGGTAGTAACATTATTACTATGACTATCATCGCTATTATAGTAGTGATCATTTTTTTCTTCATAATAAACATTCCTCCTCTGCAGGATATATATACATCCATTTTAAAAAGAAGGAATACAATCTACTATTGAATCTCATTACATTACACTTACATTTTTGTAAGAATTAAAAAAAGGTGAACGAATTTACTCGTTCACCTTTTAACTCGCTTTAAAGCCTCCACCAAGTACATCACGTACATCATGGATAACAACGAAAGCATCTTCATCCACTCGACTAATAACTTGCTTTAACTTAACAAGCTCTTGTTTATTAATAACAACATATAAAACTTCTTTATTTTTACCAGTATATCCGCCGCGCCCTTCTAATACAGTAACGCCGCGTGTCATGTTTTTTGTAATAGCCTCACGTATTAACTCTGGTTGATTTGAAATAATTGTAACAGCCGTTTTTGTATCCATTCCTTCTACAATGAAATCAATCACTTTCGCTCCGATAAATACCGCAACAAGTGTGTACATCGCTTTTTCTTGCCCTATTATAAATACGGAACCAGCAATTACAACGATATCAATAATAAGTACACCTTTACCGACGCTCCAACCTAAATATTGATTTGCTAACCGGGCTAAAATTGCCGATCCCCCTGATGTACCTCCAGCTTTGAACATACAGCCTAATCCGATACCGACAAATACACCAGCAAATAGTGCCGCTAATAACGTATCACTATTTACATGATACTCAATATGTTCTGTAACATATAAAAACAAGGATGTTTCTACAATCCCTAAAATTGTATAAACCATCGTTTTCTTATCAAAAAATTTATAACCAACAGCTAGTAAAATTGCATTTATAGCAAAGTTCACAATCCCAGGCGACCAATCAAATAAATAGTACGTAACAACCGTTAAACCAATAATTCCACCCTCTGATAGACGGTTTGGAATTGCAAAGTAATTAATACCAATTGCGAATAATAATGAACCAATTGTAATTAGTGTTATTTCCTTTATACGTTGATTAACCATAGTTCATACCCTCCCCCCATTTGACATTGTATCACTATCTCCTAGAGGTTTAGAAGTTGTTTTTATTCAGCATTTTTCCTCATAAAGACCAGGATATTATGTTTAAACAGAGGGGTGATTAATTATTCATATTTGCTCTAACTATACGGACAAATCGCTCCACATTCCCCTTCTGAATATACTTAGCTCGGATGGTTTCATGATTACAAATAAATTCGAAATACGGGCGAAAAACTATGCTATCTATATGCAAATATGAGTACTCTTTACATGTTGAAGGATAGTATGGAAACTTCCCGTAAAAGAGGAGACGTCTAGTAGTAGCCGCAAAAATCCCATGTTGGTACGATAGCGTAAAATCATCCTTCTCAAATATCCCTACTACAAAAGCGACAACCTGTTCATCACCTTCTATATACTTTTTTACGCTCAATAAAAGCTCATTCATGCATATCATCCCTCCAAAATACTATTCTTGAAAAGAATCCATGGATTGTTACAAACCGGTTTAACCCCTTTATAAAGTATGAAACGCGTTTCCTGTCAAAGGTATTTCAAAAAAATAATCCGTTATGCACTTATACACATAACGGATTAAAACTACACTGTAGATCGCTCCACAAGTTCATATGGAATTTCCACCTTTTCTTGTTTAGAACTTTCATCATTTGTTTGCCGATAAAACATTTCAAAGGCTTTTTTACCTATTTCCTTTAAATTTTGATCAATAGTTGTAAGTTGTAACACTTGCGAGATAGGTTGATTATCAAAGCCAATAATCGCTAAATCCTCAGGAACTTGAATACCTAATTTTTCAGCTTCTGTCATAACCCCAATCGCAACTTCATCTCCTGCTACTATTAATGCTTCAGGAAGATGCTGCATCTCCTTTAATTTATGAGCCACTCTCACACCATCTTCTAACGTAAAACATTCTGTGAAAATCCATTCTTCATTCACTTCTTCATCTATAGATTGCAATTGACGCTTATACACATCAAAACGCTTTTGACTACTCGGTCCTAGCTTTCTCCCCGTGCAATAACCAATTTTTTTATAACCTTTTTCAATAAGGTGATTCATTCCTAGCTGGAAAGCTGCCGAATGATTTGTATATACACTTGAGATATTTGAAATATCATTGTCTTCACAAGCAATGATTGTGCCGTATGAAGCATACGGTTCTATCATTTCCCAATCATTTGCACGTGAACAAATAATAAGGCCATCTAATTGTTTCGTTTTTAACATATGTAAACTTTTCATTTCTTCTTTTTTATTATAGTTTGTTTGGCAAAGTAGCACCCTGTAGTTATGAGTTAACGCTCCCTCCATCATTCCCCCTACCATTGCATCGAAGCTCGGGTGATTAATGTAAGGGAGAATTACACCAACAATATTCGTCTTTCCCTTTGATAAATGAACAGCATTTGCGTTTTGTGAGTAATTCAACTTCTCAACTATCTCTATAACCGCTTTCCTTTTTTCTTCACTTACATACGGATGATCATTCAATACTCTCGAAACAGTCGTAACTGAAACTCCCGCCATCTTTGCAATATCTTTAATATTAGCCATACACTCACCTCTACTTTTAAATTAATAAATTCCATGAACATATGTCAAACCTTCTCATCATTACACCTTCATTCATTTTTCTTACAAAAGTGTAATTTCCCTGTAAGCTAATTCGATAGTTACTCTCCGCTATTTTTCATACAATTAAGTCAGAAACAGGGCAACCATTATTCGAAAAGGAGCGGATTTATCCCGCATTAACGGGCAGTAAGACCCCCACCTCAAAATTCAGCGGAAGCAAAGAAGCTAGGTGGGGGATCAACTGCCCGTAAAAGCCCGATTGGTTCAACTAATAATCAGTGGGGGATGAACAAAACCCCCACTGATTAAAGTTTCACTTTATATGATGAACAAAATGAAAACAAACAATTTTTTAAATACAATGGGCATGGTATTTTCCGCTTTTATCGACGCAAAAGCTGTTGCTTCTACATTAAACAAGTAAGGAGAATGTATGATGAATAACATCACTTTCAACAAATTAGATTTTTTAGGACTAGCTAGCGGATCAGTTCTTCTTACTGCTTTTATTTACGCCGCTACGCTTGTATAACTTTTGTGTCCCCTTTCCCCTTCATTATAAATAGTAATAGAAAAGACGACCGTCTATGCCCGGTCGTCTTTTCTTACTTTTGATTTGATTGCAAAGCTTCCTTTAGCTCCTCAAACCTCTCATTTAATTGATCTGTCATCATTTTCATAGCTGTTTTTCGATCTATTTGTTCTTCAGCATCAATTTGAATTGGGTCTCCAAAAATCAATTGTGCCTTTTTCCCTTTTATTAATTCTTTTACACTTGATGGACCAATATAAGCTGCCGGTATTAATGGAACGTTAGAACGCATCGCAATTGTCACAGCACCAGCTTTTAACGAAACGTCTTCTGTCGATCTCGTTCCACTCGGGAAAATCCCTACCACTTTTCCTTCTTTTAATAAGCGTGATGGAATTTTAAGTGTACTCGGTCCTGGATTTGCACGATCTACAGGGAATGCATTTACATTTTTAAAGAACCAATTTTTGAATTTCCCTTCAAATAATTCTTTTTTGGCCATGTAATGAATCTCTGTTGGGTACATCCCTGTAGCTAACATTAATACATCCATAAAACTTGTATGTGTACAAGCAACAACATACGGACCACCTTCTGGTAGCTTTTCTCTTCCTTGCACTTCTACTTTCCCAGCTGTTTTAAATATATATTTCAACAAAAATGTAATTGGTTTATACATTGGTTTCGTTCCTTTCTGAACATCCGAAGTATAGTCATTTTCTTACCTTAATTATAACACTAAGTTATAGGAGTTGGTAATAAAAATGAGTATTAATTGTTAATTTTCAATTCTTACAAAAGTGTAATTTTCTTGTAAGCTAATTCGATAGTTACTTCTTGCGATATTTCATACAATTAAGTCAGAAACAGGGCAACCATTATTCGAAAAGGAGCGGATCAATATGATGAACAAGCTGAAAACGAACAATCTTTTAAATACAATGGGCATGGTATTTTCCGCTCTTATCGATGCAAAAGCTGTTGCTTCTACATTAAACAAGTAAGGAGAATGCATCATGAACAATATCACTTTTAACAAATTAGATTTTTTAGGATTAGCTAGCGGCTCTCTTCTTCTTACTACTTTTATTTACGCTGCTACGCTTGTATAACTTTGTGTCCCCTTTCCCCTTTATATAGAAAAAGACGACCGTCTATGCCCGGTCGTCTTTTTACATGTTTCTTTCTTTCAACTCTTTTAAAAGCTGTATCATTTCAGCTTGTTGTTTTATCTTTTTACGACCATTCCGATTAATTGCTGCAAGCTCACAAGCAACTCCAACGGCAAAGAAAAACAATAAACTTTCTAACATATGAAATCCTCCAATTGGCTATTAAACAGCTTGGCGTAATTGCTCTTCTTGTAAAATCTTCTTACTTATATTTTCTTCTTTTCTCTGACAAACGTTATTGCGAATAAGCGCTGCGATAACAAGTAAAGTTCCTATAATATCAAACATCGTTATTTGATATCCTTGCATCATCATAATCATTAAAGTCGTAATAGGCACAAAGTTAATAAACAAAATCCCATTAATCGATGATAAAATCTTCACACCGTAATTCCAAGCAAGTAATGCTACAATTCCCGGTAATGTCATCATAAATAACAAATCATATTTCACGACAGAAATCGTTCCCATACTCGGAACTGAAACATATCCAAGCGACGTAATAAGTACCGTTATAATTCCTGTAACGGTCGTACCGAATACACACGTCAACGTAGAGTAACGTAATGTCGACCAATCGCTACACGTTTGACCACCCATCGTATAAATAACCCAACCTACAACTCCAACAAATATACATGCTAGTGAAAACATGTTATCTTTCAATGTTAAAAAGAAACTCATGTCGCCCTTTGTAATAACAAATACAGCCCCTACAAAAGCGATAATCATGCTCGTTATCATATATTTTTTCGGTTTTACATGCTTATATCCCCATAAAATACAAATAGAAATCATCGGCATAAGTGCTTCCATAATGGAAGCTACCATCACACCTGATTTTCCCATTAACATTTGACCTAAAAATACAAGTACATTATATACAGTAAACGCCATCGTTCCGAAAAAGACGAGCAGCTTTCCTCTTCCTTCTAAACGAAATGCTCGTTTTCCTTCTTTCATTAACAACAATACAATCAGCATTATCGCCACCGCTCCATAGCGAATAAGCGAAAAGTAAAATGGATCTATGTATTCTAACGCATGATCAGCAACTGGAAACATTGCTCCCCATGACATACTTGCAATTAAACACGCTAAAGCGCCTATTATCATTTGACCTTTTCTCACCGCAATCCCCCACTTCTTTCTATTTGCACAAAGAGAATTGTAAAAGAAAAAATATATCACGTAAAATGATTCAAAATGATGTTAACTATCATTTATAATGATAGTTAACATCAAGGAGGATCGTATTATGGAATTAAGAGATTTACAAATCTTCCAGAGCGTTGCCGAACAAGGTAGTGTAAGTAGTGCAGCAAAGGAATTAAATTACGTACAATCAAATGTAACAACGCGTATTAAACAACTGGAGAACGAGCTGAAAACACCGCTCTTTTATCGTCATAAACGAGGCATGACTTTAACAGCTGAAGGAAGAAAAATGCTCGTTTATGTTAATAAAATTTTGCAAGATGTTGAGGAGCTAAAACAAGTATTTTTAGATAGTGAAACACCCTCTGGCATATTAAAAATCGGTACTGTCGAAACAGTAAGTACATTACCTACCATTTTATCTTCTTACTATAAAAGCTATCCGAACGTCGATTTATCATTACAAGCAGGTCTAACAGAAGAATTAATTAGAGAAGTACTCGATCATCAACTAGATGGCGCTTTTATATCAGGGCCAATAAAACATCCCCTTATTGAACAATATGATGTTAGTACAGAGAAATTAATGCTTGTAACACAAAATAAAGCTTTTCATATAGAAGAATTTACAACAACGCCTCTACTCGTTTTTAACCAAGGTTGTGGATACCGTTCCAAACTAGAACGATGGCTGAAAGACGAAGGTTTGCTACCAAAAAGAATTATGGAATTTAATATATTAGAGACTATATTAAACAGTGTTGCACTCGGCCTTGGAATTACGCTCGTACCACAGTCTGCTGTCCACCACCTTTCTAAAGCAGGGAAAGTACATTGTCATGCAATCCCTGAAAAATACGGCAGTATTTCAACGGTTTTCATACGCCGCAAGGATAGCTATATGACAAATTCAATGCGTAGCTTTTTAAAAACAATCGAAGAGCACCACCACATTAATATGCTTTAAAAGACATTCTTACACGAATGTCTTTTTTTCTTACAAAAGTGTAAGTCTTCCGTAAGCTAATTCGATAGTTGCAGGCGATCATATTTCCTATAATTAAGATATAAAGCAGGGCAACAACAATTCGAAAAGGAGCGGATACGCATGATGAACAAAATGAAATCAAACAAATTTTTAAATACAATGGGCATGGTGCTATCCGCACTTGTCGATGCAAAAGCCGTTGCAACTACATTAAACAAATAAGGAGAGATTATAATGAACAACATTACATTTAACAAATCAGATTTCTTCGGACTTGCAAGTGGAGCGACTCTTCTTACAGCTTTCATTTACACACTTGCTCAAGGTCTTGTTTAACACTTTGTTTCCCCAAACCCCTTTATATATAGAAAAAGCTGCTTGTCTTATAGACAAGCAGCTTTTTAATTTGTCCCGCTTTAATGGGCAGTAAGACCCCCACCTCAAAATTCAGCGAAAGCAAAGAAGTTAGGTGGGGTCGGGCTGCCCATTAAAGTCCGATTGGTGAGGGCTGATAATCAGTGGGGGATGAAGCCCCCCACTGATTAAAGTTTCACTTTATTTCATATATAATTTGACCTGTTTTCGTCATATCATATCCGCCAATCGCTTTTAGTTCATTATGAAATTCTTCCGATTGCAGAATGTCTTTTACAACTTCGATCAACTCTTCATTTTCTTTATTCTTCAAAATCACTAAATCATACTGCTCTTTCATGATTGGAATAAAGTCTACATTTACAATTTGCGAAAACTTTTCTGATCCTACTCCCACATCAGCTTTCCCATTCGCGACTTGCGTAGCAACACCAAGATGATTCGATTCTTCCCATTCATATCCACTAATACGTTCTTTATTTAAATTTTGAATGCGCAATTGTTCATCGACTAACACCCTAATACCAGAACCCTTTTCTCGATTTATAAATCGTATAGATGATTGAGATAAATCAGCCCATGTTTTTATATTTTTAGGATTCCCCTTTTGCACATAAAACCCAACGTTCCTTGCTAATAAATTAATCATCGTACATGGTTGTCCTACTAAAATACGTTTTACGTAAGGAACATTATATGTACCCGTTTCGCCATCAAACAAATGCAAGCTAACGATACTTCCTTCTCCTTGATACATTTTTACTAGGCTCGTTAAACTACCTTGATATGCCCTTAATATATTTGAACTTGGCAGGCGATTTTCTATACGTTTTGCCAACATGTCTAACGTTAGTTCTTGTCCGCTAATAATACATGTATTCGAGATACTATTACTGTCATTCTTTACAGAAGTAACTTGTACGTTACCTGTTTTCATTTGCTTAATATATTGTTCTAAATCTGCTGCATCAATGCGCATCTGTCTACCAATTCTATAAGAAGGCAGTTCTCCTTTTTTAATTAAATCGTATACAGTTAATTTTGATACTTTTAATCGCTTCGCTACTTCTTCCGTTGTGTAGGAATGATGATCCATAGACGATTCCTCACTTTCTTTCTTCATTGTAACAAAGAAAAGAATATTTCTCCTATATTTTAAAAATAACTACATCGTTCAAATTATATTCAATTATAACTAGTTATATTTATTTATATTTAGTTATAATTAATTATGTAAAAACGAAAGGGGATTTTTTATGAATAAGTTTACATTACAATCCATCGGGGCACTTATCCTTTCTTTTCTTCTTATATTTAGTGTTGCATGTACAAGCGGAGAGAAGAAAGAGAAATCAACCGCTAAAGAAGGAAAAACAGTTGAACTTACTATATCAGCAGCTGCAAGCTTACAAGATGCGCTAAAAGAAATTGAAACAAAATATAAAGAAAAAGAACCTAATATTAAACTTTCTTTTAACTTCGGCGCTTCTGGTGCACTTCAACAACAAATCGAACAAGGTGCACCTGCTGATTTATTCTTCTCAGCAGCCGAAGATAAATTCCAAACTCTCGTTAAAAAAGGATTCATTAATGAAAAAGAGGGGAAAAATCTCCTTGGAAACGAACTCGTTCTAGTCGTCCCAAAAGATAGTTCTCTTACAAAAATTCAAGATTTAAAAGATGAAAAAATAAAAAAAATCGCACTTGGTACACCTGAATCTGTACCTGCGGGAAAATACGCAAAAGCTTCTCTCACACATGAAAATCTTTGGAATGACGTTCAAAATAAAGTCGTATTTACAAAAGATGTTCGCCAAGTGTTAACATATGTAGAAACAGGTAATGTTGATGCTGGTATTGTATACAAAACAGATGCTCTTATTTCAAACAAAGTAAAAATTGGTGAGACAGCAGCAGATACTTCTCATGAGCCAATTCACTATCCTTTAGGTGTTATAAAAGAATCTAAGCACAAGAAAGAGGCGACCTCGTTTTATGAGTATTTGCAGTCAAAAGATGCACAATCTATCTTTAAAAAATACGGATTTACAGTCCTATCATAATTGCCATGAGCTTTGATACTATTTTATCACCAATCTTTCTATCTTTACGAGTAGCTGCATGTGCCACCATTATCGTTACCATTTTAGGAACGATAATCGGACGAGCGCTAGCACGCTCCTCATGGAGATATAAAGTAATATTAGAAACTATTTTCTTGTTACCAATGGTACTTCCGCCAACTGTAATCGGCTTTTTTCTCATTATCATTTTTGGAAATAACAGTCCTATTGGAACGTGGATAGAATCAATATTTCAGCAATCTATTATGTTCACATCTACTGCTGCTATCATTGCTTCTACAGTTGTTGCATTTCCGCTTATGTACCAATCAGCAAAAACAGGATTTTCTATCGCGAATGTACAAATTGAAGAAAGTGCTCGTGATCTTGGTGCAAGTGAATATCAAGTTTTTCTGCACGTCACACTTCCGCTTGCATTTCCTGCCTTACTAAGCGGAATGATTTTGAGCTTTGTTCGTGCGCTCGGTGAGTTTGGTGCTACACTCATGTTTGCTGGGAACATTCCTGGTAAAACACAGACTATCCCAACAGCCATTTACATGGCGATTGATGCAAGTAATATGCAGCTCGCCTGGACACTAGTAGTTATCACGATTAGTATGTCCCTCCTATTTTTGCTATGTATTCAGCTTATTAATAAAAGAATTACTAACTCGTAAAGCAGCTTTTTTTAAAGCTGCTTTTTTATTTCTTAGGAAATAAAAATATACCGCCGGGAGATAACTGAATTTTACCTTTTATTTAAATATACATTCTATTTGAATTTACTTTCTAAAATAGGCAATTTCCTGTTATTATATGGAGGTGTTTCAAAAATTGAAGAAATGAAAACGCATTTATATCGTGAATTCTTCATCCTGTTTTAGCGATCGGTAATCTTCTACTCTATTAGTGGGGCATTACCGATCGTTAGAACGATATGTAATTATATTGGTATAGCAAAACGAAGGGAGTCTTGTAATGGACATTTTATTAGCGCTTCTTCCTGCAATTGCATGGGGAAACATCTTATTAGTAAGCGTAAAAATGGGCGGTGGTGCATATAGCCAAACGGTAGGTATGACAATCGGTGCTCTATTCTTCGCAACAATTATGTATGTATTTACTCAACCCGCTTTAACAATGACAATCTTGATTGTTGGTTTTATTTCAGGTTTATTCTGGGCTTTAGGACAAGTAAACCAATTAAAAACAGTTGAAAAGTTAGGTGTTTCTACTACTGTAACGATTTCTACTGGTATGCAGCTTGTTGCAACTTCTATCTTTGGGGTTATCGCTTTCCGCGAGTGGACTACTACTACAACGATCATTCTGGGAACGATTGCAATCCTATTAATCGTAGTTGGTGTTGTATTCACATCATTAGATGATAAAGAAAATGCTCAGCCACCAGGACAATTGAAAAAAGGACTTCTTACTTTAATTGTTTCTACTTTCGGCTATCTTGTATATGTAATTATTATTCGTTGGTATAACATCGATGGTTGGTCTGCTATTTTACCACAAGCAGTTGGTATGTTTGTTGGGGCGGTTGTACTGACATCTAAACATAAACCATTTAACAAATATGCAATCCGTAATGCTTTATCTGGTTTACTATGGGGAACTGGAAACTTATTCTTACTTCTTTCACTACCACGTGTCGGAGTAGCAACAAGCTTCCCATTATCTCAAACTGGAATCGTTATCTCAACATTTGGTGCGATTGTCTTCTTAGGCGAAAAGAAAACGAAACGTCAATTGATCTTTATTGCACTAGGTAGTGTTTTAATTATCGGTGGCGCTGTATTACTTGGTATGACAAAAGCATAAATTTATAATCTATTAGTAAACCCCTGAGGCACATATGCTTCAGGGGTTTTTTAATTCTAATTATTTTCTAGATATAATTATTTTTATGTTTTTGGCCCTTATAATTATTCTTCCACTCTAGCAAACCCGCTACACATATAAAGAGATTAATAACAGCTAATATTAACATAACATATAACCCAGTGGAGATATAAATTGAAATACTAACTACATTATATAAAATCCATAAATGCCAGTTTTCTAGGATTTTTCGACTTAGCATAAATTGAGCTACTAATCCTAGTACAGCATTTAAAGCGTCTAAATATGGACTTGTTGATTCTAAGTAATGGACTTGATAATATCCCCAACCAATCCATGCAACTAAAATAAAGATTATATAAAAAATCCAACCTTGCAAATCTAAACGCACTGTTGCTTTTACCTCTTCCTCCCCACTACGTGCAATCCAATGATACCAACCATATACATTAAATATAAATTGAAAACCTGCCAATACTGCCATTGCATATAAACCTTGTGTAATAAAAATATACAGAAATACCGCAACGGTAATCATACCGAATAAAAAGTTGGATACTTTTTCTCTTGCTAATAGCCAAACATTAATAATCCCCATAACCGATGCAAAGATTTCAATATAGCTCGATTGAATATACAATCCAACCAATACGCAAATGATACTAGAAACAACTAAAAATAGCGGACTTCTAATCATGATCATCTCTCCCCAGATGTATAATAAATTCCCTATCACCAGTATAAGTAATAGACTTTACATTTACCATGAATTTCCTACTTTTCATTATCCATTCCACCTACGGGAAGTCTTTTCTTTTTACAAAATTCTCTTAAAAATGTTATCGTTTTTTATAACATATCTCCACTAGAAAGGAATAGAGGATATGCTAACTAAACATCGAATTCTATTTATTGGTGCTGGTCGTATGGCAGAAGCTATATTTTCCGGATTACTTAAAACAAGCAAAGAATACATCGAAGAGATTATCGTTTCTAACCGAAGTAACGTAGAAAAGCTAGATCAATTACGAGCGCGATATAATGTGTCTACTACAACAGATTGGAAGCAACATGTTACATCTGTTGATACGATTGTTTTAGCAATGCCGCCTTCTGCACACGAAGAATTATTAGCAGAGTTATCTCCGTTACTATCGAATCAACTTGTCGTAACGGTAGCTGCCGGCATCGGCCCATCTTATTTAGAAGAAAGACTTCCTAAAGGAACGCCTGTTGCTTGGATTATGCCAAATACAGCTGCTGAAATTGGTAAGTCTATCTCCTTATACACGATGGGACAATTCGTAAACGAGACTGATCAAGAAACCCTGCAATTGCTTTTAGGGGGCATTGGTACTTCGCAACTTTGTACCGAGGAAGAAGTTCATCAACTTACTGCAGTTACTGGAAGTGCACCAGCCTTCCTTTATTACTTTGCTGAAAGTTTAATTGAAGCAACAAAAAGTTATGGAGTCGATGAAGCAACCGCAAAACACCTTGTCATTCAAATGATTTCTGGCTCTGCTTCTATGCTTGAACAAACACAAGATCCAGCTAACCTCCGTGAACAAGTAACAACGCCAGGTGGTTCCACAGCTGAAGGTCTCAAAGCTTTATATGAATATAATTTTTCAGAGGCAATTCAAAAAGCAGTAGAAGCGACAAACAAAAAAGCTAGGGGGAAATAATATGAGTTTAACAAGTTTAAAAGACTATACAACATTACATAACGGTGTAAAAATGCCTTGGTTCGGCTTAGGTGTTTTTAAAGTAGAAGATGGTTCAGAAGTAATTGAGTCTGTGAAAGCAGCAATTAAAAATGGCTACCGCAGTATAGATACTGCAGCAATTTATCAAAATGAAGAAGGCGTTGGCCAAGCAATCCGTGAATCAGGTGTTTCACGTGAAGAATTATTTATTACATCAAAAGTATGGAATAGCGATCAAGGGTATGAAACAACACTTCAAGCATTTGAAACTACATTAGAAAAATTAGGACTAGAGTATTTAGATTTATATTTAGTACATTGGCCTGTAAAAGGGAAATATACTGAATCATGGAAAGCGTTAGAAAAACTTTATAAAGACGGCCGTGTTCGTGCAATTGGCGTGAGTAATTTCCATATTCACCACTTACAAGACGTATTTGAAATTGCTGAAATTAAGCCAATGGTCAATCAAGTGGAATACCACCCACGTCTAGCACAAGAAGAGTTGCACGCTTTCTGTAAAGAACATAATATCCAGCTTGAAGCTTGGTCACCGTTAATGCAAGGACAACTACTAGATAATCCAACGTTGCAAGAAATTGCGACAAAATATAATAAATCAACTGCGCAAATTATTTTACGCTGGGATTTACAAAACGAAGTTGTAACAATTCCTAAATCAATTAAAGAACATCGTATTATTGAAAATGCAAACATCTTCGACTTTGAATTAAGTGCTGATGATATGAAAGCAATTCAAGCTTTAAATGAAGATCGTCGCGTTGGTCCAGATCCAGATAACTTTAACTTCTAATAGAAAAACCACTGCATATGCAGTGGTTTTTCATTAAAGAAAACTGAAAATTTAAACTACATTTCATTCAGTTGACACTTCATCATCCAAGGTGTAAGATTTTGAATTATCAAAGAAACACAAAAATTAATAAAGTTTATTCGTTTACTCATTGTATCAAGAGAGGTGGAGGGACTGGCCCTTTGAAACCTCGGCAGCAGGTTCATTTTTGAATACTGTGCCACTTCCTGCAAGCTTTATAGCTTGAAAGATAGAATGAGGGACTTCGTTTATATACGGGTGCATAACTTGTACGTAAAAATCCCTCTTTCTCAATATGAAAAGAGGGATTTTTTATTTTTCATTTCCCTCATCATCATCCAAACTTAATTATTTAGGAGGAAAATCAAATGAAAAAAAAGTTTGTACCCGGTATTGCATCAGTTGTAGGAGTAAGTATTTTATTAACTGGTTGCGGTAGTTATAAAAACGAAGCAAGCGGAGCAAATGCAAAAGACGAGGCGCCTAGTAAGCAGGTTTTAAACTTATCTTCACCTACTGAAATACGAACAATGGATACAGCTCGTGCTACAGATACTGATTCTGGTCAAGTAATGAGAAACGTATTTGAAGGTTTGTATAATCTTGGTGAAGGTAACAAACCTGTCCCTGGTGTTGCAAAATCTCATGAAGTAAGTGGTGATAAAACGAAATACACATTCCACCTGCGAGATTCAAAATGGTCAAACGGTACTCCTGTTACAGCGAAAGATTTTGTCTTCGCTTGGCAAAGAGCTGTTGATCCAGCAACAGCCTCTGAATATGCATTTCTATTCTTTGATATTAAAAATGCAACAAAAATTAACAACAAAGAACTTCCAGCCGACCAACTTGGTGTAAAAGCAATTGATGACCATACGTTTGAGGTAGAATTAGAACGTCCTGTTCCGTACTTTATTAGCTTAACAGCGTTCCCAACTTTTCTACCAATTAACGAGGAATTCTTTAAACAACAAGGTGATAAGTACGCTTTAGAAGACAATGCAATCTTGTACAACGGAGCTTTTACACTAAGCGATTGGAAGCACGAGCAAAGCTTTAAATTCAAGAAAAATCCTACCTATTGGGATAAAGATACTGTCAAACTGGAAGAAATCAATTTTAACGTCGTAAAAGAAAAATCTACAGAAGTAAATTTATTCGAATCAAAACAATTAGACCGTATAAAACTAACATCCGACTTCGTTGATAAATATAAAAAAGATGCCAACTTTAAAGAACGTCCGAACGTAGGGGTACAGTTTCTACGTATGAATCAACAAAATAAAGTACTTCAAAACGTTTCTGCACGCCAAGCAATCGATCAAACAATCGATCGAAAATCCTTTGTAAATACACTATTAAATGATGGCTCTACACCAACCTTTGGTCTCGTTCCAAAAAACTTTGCAAAAGGGCCTGATGGAAAGGACTTCCGTACTATAAACGGGGATTTAACCAAAGTTGATACAAAATCTGCACAAGAGTTATGGAAAAAGGCAAAACAAGAGCTTGGTTCTGAAAAGATTACATTAGAATTATTAACAAGTGATGCTGACCTTGATAAGAAAACGGGTGAGTTCTTAAAAGGACAACTAGAAAAGAATTTAGATGGATTAACAGTAAATGTGAAACCACAACCACGTAAACAACAAGTTTCACTTTTATTAAAAGGTGACTATGAAATCGGTATTGATGGCTGGAGCCCTGACTTTGCTGATCCCATTACATTCCTTGAATTGTTTACAACGAATAATCCATACAACTTAGATCATTACTCTAATAAGGAGTTCGATGAAACAATTGAAAAGGTTAAAACGACTTTAGCTGGTGATGAAAAAGCTCGATGGGAAGCATTACTAGCATCTGAGAAAATATTATTTAAAGACTCTGTTATCGCTCCCCTTTACCAAAAAGGTGAATCTTATTTAGAACGTTCTTATGTGAAAGGAATTGTGCAAGTAGACTTTGCAGGCCAATTAAACTTCAAATGGGCACAAATTGAAAAATAAAAGACAACCTGAATTGAAGTTTTTCTATCTAAACCAATTATTTTATTGAAAAAATGTATTAAAAGCGGATTCTCAATAAGAGGAAATCCGCTTTTTTAATATATTATTTTAAAAAATTAATGCTCAACTTTTTATTATTGACATATAGTTCTCTCCAGTGTTAATATTCTAAATAATCAAAGAAACGAAATATTTCACCATCATAATATAACGTCTACTACGTCGAAGCATATAATGATAAATTATAGTTCAACATGTATATACATATAGAACACCTGATTACCTACATGTACATATTTATAATAGGTTTTCTCTTCTTCTATAGATACACTTCAAAACATGGACATTATGACGTTACGAACAACACATTTAGGGAGGAACGAACAATGAAGAAAAAAGTTGTACCTGTTGTTGCATCTGTTTTAGGGGCAAGTCTATTACTAACTGCTTGCGGGGGAAATAAAGATAACGCAAGCGGAGCGAAAGCAAATGATAAAGCACCTGATAAACAGGCAATTAACTTATCATTTGCTTCAGAAATTCCAACAATGGATGTTGCAAAAGCAACGGATGGGGAATCCATGAACGTAATGCGTAATGTTTTTGAAGGGTTATATGCAATGGGAGAAGATAATAAACCGATTCCTGGTGTCGCTGAGTCGGTTGACGTTAGTCCCGATAAAACGAAATATACATTCCATCTGCGTGATTCAAAATGGTCAAACGGTACTCCTGTTACAGCAAAAGACTTTGTCTTCGCTTGGCAACGTGCTGTAAACCCTGATACAGCAGCTGAATATGCATTCTTATTCTTCGATATAAAGAATGCGAAACAAATAAACCAAAAACAATTGCCGATTGATCAACTAGGGGTCAAAGCTATTGATGATAAAACGTTAGAAGTACAACTAGATCGTCCTGTTCCCTACTTCTTAAGTTTAACGACATTCTCAACATTCTTACCAATTAATGAAGAGTACTTAAAGTCTCAAGGCGATAAATACGGTTTAGAAACAAATCATTTAATTTACAACGGCGCCTTCACATTAGATAACTGGAAACACGAGCAAAGCTTCCAACTGAAGAAGAATCCTAACTATTGGGATGCTAAAACGGTGAAATTAGAAGAAATCAACTTCAATGTCGTTAAAGACAAGTCTACAGAAGTTAATTTATATGATTCAGGACAAATTGATCGCGTTGCTTTAACTGCGGAGTTTGTTGATAAATATAAGGGCGATCCAAACTTCAAAGAACGCGCTGAAGTTGGCATTCAATTTTTACGACTCAATCAAAAAAATGAAACATTAAAAAATCAACATGCACGCCTTGCTATTAACGGAGCAATGAATAAGAAAGCATATGTAGAAACAATTTTAAATAACGGCGCTGTTGCAGCTGAAGGAATGGTTCCTGCGAAATTCGCAAAAAGTCCTGATGGCAACGACTTCCGTAAAGAAAATGGAAATCTAGTGAAAGATGATGTGAAAACAGCGAAAGAAAACTGGAAAAAAGCGAAGCAAGAACTTGGTACTGACAAAGTAACAATTGAACTCCTAACAAGTGATAATGCTTTAGCTAAAAAGACTGGTGAATATTTAAAAGGTGAACTAGAAAAGAACTTAGATGGATTAACAGTGAATTTAAAACCACAACCACGTAAACAACAGTTAAAACTACTGTTAAGTGGTGACTATGAAATCGGTATTGATGGCTGGGGCCCTGACTTCGCTGATCCAATTACATTCTTAGATTTATTTACAACAGATAGTGCTTACAACTTCGATAAATACTCTAACAAAGAGTACGATGAGCTAATTCATAAAGTAAAAACAGATTTAGCTGGTGATGAAAAAGCTCGCTGGGAAGCAATGAAGCAAGCTGAAAAAATTCTATTACAAGACGGTGCTGTCGCTCCTTTATACCAACAAGGTCGTTCTTACTTACAACGCTCTTTCATTAAAGGACTTGTAACAACTGACTTCGGTGGTGAGTTTAACTACAAGTGGACAGAAGTTGCAAAATAATAAGTACTAATAAAAAGGTATCCCACCGAGGATACCTTTTTATTTTATGCTTCTTTAACTACAGAGCTTCTTCTTCCCTTTACCATTCCTTTTATAGCTAAAGTCATCACTGCTACTGATTGCGTAACCAATACAATAATTAATAACGAAATAATATTTCTCTCTAAATTAACTCCTCCAAATATTATTGTATAATAGCCATTCGCTGCATATGTTGCAGGAAATAATCCGCCGATTGTTTGATATGTTTTAGAAAGCATCTCATGTGGTACGATTACTCCCGAACTTACAAGTTGTAACGATAGTGAGATAATATTAAAAATCATACCTGCGTTTCCAAACACAGTTAGAAACATTTGTGTTAATGAAAGAAATGCGAAGAAAACTATCGCTTGAAATATCCATACACTCCATACCGTTTCGTGCATTTCGATTTGGAACCCTTTCATTAAACCAATTGTAATACATGCAAGTAAAATTGATACTGTACCGTTTATGATTTGTCTTGATAAGAAATTACTCCAACCGCCCTTTACTTCTTTTGCAACTTTTGATAGTTCCATACTCATAATCATTGCTCCTACAAATGAAGCTAATACGATCATTAGCGGTACCATATTCACTGAAAATCCTTTTGCATCATTTACTTTATGAACTGTAAAACCAATTGAATCTTCAGTTAACCCTCTTATCACTTCTACATTCTCAGTTCCTACAGCTTGTAGCTTTCCAACAATCGCTTGTTTCTTATAATTTGCTACCTCTTTATTTACATTATCTCGAATTTGTTTTGCAGCTCCTTCCATCATTTGCTTTGCCATCATGGCATTCGCTTGATTAATGTGGAAGTTTAAATTTGATTTTCCTGTTTCATTTATATCTTTTGAAAAAGAAGCAGGAATTTCAATAATCATATCGTACACATGGTCATTCATTTCTTTGTTTGCTTTTTCTACAGACCGTTCTGCTTTCACTTGAAATGGTAAATTTCTCTGTAAGCCTTCTGCTATTTTACTACCTATATTGACATCTTCATTCACAATAGCGATACGCATTTGATCTGCTCTTCCATTCACTCCATCATACGCTGTTAACCACACGCAAAAGAAAATAAGTTGGAATGATAATGCCACTACCATTCCTACATACGTACCAGGTCGTTTTAAAAATTGTTTTAATGATTCCATCTTCTCACTCTCCTATCCAGCAAGCAAGTACATGCTTGCATTTTATTTTAAATAAATACTAGGGTCTTAATGCCCTAGCATATAAAACAATATTATTTTCAATAAATTTCTCATCATCAACTTCTGTCAGGCGATCTGCAAAACGTAATTTAGATAAGAAATATCCAAAATTGATCCAGATAAAGTTCATTACTTGCGCTTCAATATTCGTATCAATAATGTTTCCTTTTTCCTGCATTTTTGCAAAATAGATACTTAATTCTTCTTTTAGTCCTTGTGGTATTTTAGCAATTTCCCCGTCTAATTCAGGAAATTCTCCAGCCTCACGTATACCAATAGCAATAATATCTTTTACCCCATCTAAAAAATTATGATAATGCCTTGCTAAATTTTTTAAATCCGTTTCTAATTCCCACACAATTTCTGTTTGTAAAAACTGTTTTAAATGCGGTACATATGAAAATTCAGCAACCGCCGCTTCAATAACACCCTTCTTACTTTTAAAATTGCGGAATATCGTTACTTCATTAACACCAGCACGCATTGCAATTTCTTTCGTTGTCGCTGCTGTATATCCTTTTTCTTTCACTAGTTCAATCGCTGCTTGAATAATTTTTTCTGCTGTCTTTGAGCGCGCCATAAAATCCTCTCTTCCTCATGCAAGTGATCACTTACATTTAGATTATATAACTTTTCTAACAATTGTCAACAATCCTCTTCCCCTTCTTTTTGCATTGAACTAAAACTCATCATAAATATAAACAAAAACATTAAATATGTTCTCCATGTCAAAGAAGGTGTATGCCCTGACCAAAGATAGCTAACTAAATAATTAATTCCCATAATACAAGACGCTATTACTAAACTAATACTTATTAGTTTTACATATTTGAGCATATCTTTTCTCCTTGCTTTTTATTTTTCTAATTCTTCAAATTGTAGATTCACTGGTTCTTCTAAGAGTGTTTCATAAAAGTTCTCTGCCAAATCTGTTGTAGGAATTTTTTCATCTACTTCATCAAATCGAATACTATCTAGCCATACACAACCTTCTCCTGATAATAAAACACCAAATGCAATACCAAGCGCTCCTTCTTTTATATCTAATACAACCGAGTACGATTGCCAGTTATTCGTATTTTTAATTGGGCGATTTTGCATGTTATCCATAGCGAGCGGTTCTGTCTCTTTTCCGTCTACTCGCATCCACAATCCTGCCCAATCTCTTACATTTTCACTCTTAACAAATGCTGTAAAACGTAATCTCTTCCCTACATATTTATCTGCTCGGAACATTTGCATTAATGTTGAAAATCCTCCGTGCGTAACATTCTCTTTTGCTTTTATGTATGCAGATACTTTCCCTTGATGGACAACTTCATAATCTAAACCCATCTCATATTCAGCAGGATGACTTCCACTTAAGATCCATCCTTTCGGTATACCTTTTTGCATTGAAACACCCTCTCTTTCTATATAAAATGACTGGAAGTACTTTCGATATTTCTTTGGTGGCAATTGAAACATTCTTTTAAAAGCCCTCGTAAATGCCTCCTGTGAGGAAAAACCATATTGCATTGCAATATCAATAACAGCTATTTCAGTTGATACTAAAGCCTGTGCAGCATGAGTTAATCTTCTCTTTCGAATGTAATCTGTTACACTCATCCCAACATATCTTTGAAAGATACGATGAAAATGGTACATCGATACTGCACTGTGAGATGCCACTCTTTCTGTTGTAAGCTCCTCATGTAAGTGATTCTCTATATATTCAATTGATTTTTTTATTATCTCTTTATACTCTTCATGCATGTTAGTACCTCCCTCACAACTTCAATTTACCATATACATACAAATCTTTTTTGATTTAAATTGCGGATTAGCCCTTGTGAATACAGAATAATAATTTATTTTCAACACATACATAATTACATGATTTTGGGAAAAACTTGTATAGAACCAATTTACATAAGGAGGAATTTATAATGAGAATTCTACTATCAGTTTTATTAGCTCTTATGCTAGTACCTGCATTAACAGGATGTAAAGCTCCTGCAAAAGAAGATACAACTTCGAATAAGAAAACAACTGAAGAAGCAAAAAATGAAGCTCCTGCAGATTTAAAACTTAATTTTAATGAATTTAGTTTAGATGCAGACTATCAAGATACGAAGAAAGACTACGAAGCTGATTATAAAAATGTAGCAGCTGATAAGAAAATGGAAGCAAAAATTGAAGATCATAAAGCAGATGTAAAATTAACAGGAGACGAGGCTATTACAAAATTAAGCCCACTTCTACAAGAATTAAAATTTGATAAAGATACTGCTGACCAAGAAGTAATCGATCAAGTAGTGAACGTGTTCAAACTTGATAAAGACTATCAAAAATTCGAGTTAGAAGTTGTCTTCTCTGATGGAACGAAAAAAGAATATAAAAGAGAAATAAAATAAAGAAGTAGGCAGTTGCCTACTTCTTTATTTTTGCATATCTTAAATCTGGTTTAGAGCCAACATAATATTGAAGTCCAGATACCGTTTGTTTTTGTAAATAGGAATCCGACGGGAATATAATTGGAATTAATGGTGAATCTGTAAACATAATATCTTCCGCTTTATGCAATAAGTCAAAACGCTTATCTTCATTTTGTTCAACTTCTGCTTCCTTCACTAAAGCATCAAATTCTTTATTATGCCATTTTGCATAATTGTTTGGACCATCACCTGCATATAAATCTAATTTAGTAATTGGATCTAATAGAGAACCGCCCCATCCCATATAAGCTAATTGGAAATCACTTTGCTTATATGTGTCGATGTAACTCTTCCACTCTTTATTTTCTAATTTAATATCTACGCCAAGATTTTTCTTAAACATTTCTTGCATTGCTTCTGCTACTTTTTTATGTTGTGTATCTGTAGTGAACTTTAATGTTACTTCAGGTAATGTAGACCAGCCTTGTTCTTTCATGCCTTCTTCTAATAATTTTTTCGCTTCTGCTGGATCAAATTTAACGTAACCACCTTTTTCTTTACGGAAATCACGCCCACTTTGTGTTTTTGCTCCTTCTGGAACGAATGCATTTGCTTCTTGTGCATTGTTTTTATACAGTTTTTCAACAATAAACTTACGATCAACTGCTAACGAGAATGCTTTACGTACTTTCGCATTTGTGAACGGCTCTTTTTCTACGTTAAACGAATAAATATAAGATGAAAATCCTGAAACACGCTTGTATTCTTTATTTCCTTTTTCTTTCTCAATCATCTCTTGTGGTAAACCACTTAGTACATCTAATTCTTTTGATTTGTATAATTGGTACGCTGTTTTAGAATCTGGAATAATACGAAACTCAATTTCTTTTAATGTTACCTTTTTATCATAGTATTCTTTATTTTTTTGTACTGTAATAGCCTGATTATGCTTCCATTCTTTTAATGTGAATGGTCCGTTCGTAATTAACTCTTTTGGATCTGTTTTTAATTTATTATTATCATCAATTGATTTTTTAGATAATGGAATGAATAATGAGCTTGCTAACTTTTGTTTAATAGAAGACACTGGGTGCTCAAGTGTTACCTTTAATGTTTGAGGATCAATGACTTGAATGCCAACTTGTCCTTCTTCACCTTTTCCAGTATTGTATGCCTCTGCCCCTTTAATAAAATACATTTCTGTCGCATTCATAGAACCCGTTTTCGGATTTAATAATCGCTTCCATGCAAATTCAAAATCATTTGCTGTAATAGCAGAACCATCTGACCATTTAATATCTTTCTTTAAATGAATTGTATACTCAGTTCCATCAGCATTTACTTCTTCTTTCTCTGCTAATTCATTTTGATATTTCCCATCACTATCTTGCGTATATAAGCTTGAGAATAAATGTCCAATTACATAACCTGAAGTACTATCTGTGGCGATAGCGGAATCAAGTGTATATGGATCGCTACCAATATTCGTTACTAATCGATCTCCTTCTCCCTTACCAGCACTCGCCTTTTGCGTCTCTTTCTTACCGCAAGCGACAGAAGTAATTGTTAAAACAGTCATAATGACAAACAGTAAAAACTTCTTCATCCTACATTCTCCTTTAACCTGAAATTTTTGGTGTTGATGCCAATAGTGTTTTTGTATAAGAATGTTGTGGATTACGGAATACTTCGTCCGTATTTCCAAATTCAACAAGTTCTCCTTTGTATAAGACAGCTACTTTTTCACATAAATAGTGAACCATCGGTAAATCATGCGCGATAAATAAATATGTATAACCTTGTTCTTTTTGGATTTTTTGCAGCAGATGTACAATTTGAATTTGCAATGAAACATCTAAGGCTGAAATTGGTTCATCAAGAATTAATACTTCTGGCTCACACAATAACGCTCTTGCAATAGCAATTCGTTGACGTTGTCCTCCGCTAAATTCGTGCGGATAGCGATCGATATATCGTCTATCTAATCCCACACGTTCTAGCGCATCACCTGCTACTTTATCCTTTAATCCTTTATCACCTAAACCGAATGAAATATAACCTTCCGTTACGCTATCGCGTACTTTCCAGCGCGGATTTAATGCTGCTGTGGAATCTTGAAAAATAAACTGTACTTTCTGTAAGAAATCACGTTTATGAGCTGCCTTCAACTTGTGAACGACTTGACCGTTATAATCAATTTCACCAGACGTTGGACTCTCAATCCCAGCTATGAGCTTACCAAGTGTTGTTTTTCCTGAACCACTTTCTCCAATAATGCCAAGCGTTGTTCCTTTCGGGATCGCAAGTGATATGTCTTTTAACGCTGCGATTTCTTTATTTTTACTTCCATACGTTTTCGTTACTTGCTTTACAGTAATTAAATCTGTCGTCATGAGGCATTCACCTTCTCTTTTGATTTCGCTTGGTCATGCTCTAGAACATGTTGCCAGCAATGTGAACTATGCTCCCCAGAATATGTTGTTCTCTCTGGGAAACGATGAATACATTCTTTTATCGCTACTGGACAACGATTGACAAATGGGCACCCAAAGCTATTTAATATTTCAATTGATGGTGTTGTTCCCTCAATTGCCCGAAGTACCTTTTCAGAATCATCTATATTGGGAATTGCTTGTAATAAGCTTTTTGTGTATGGATGTTTAGGGGAGCCTATCACTTCCTCTATCGTTCCTTTTTCAACAACACGTCCTCCATACATGACAACTACTCGATCCGCTACTTCACGTACAAGTGCTAAATCGTGCGTAATTAGTAAAATACTCGTATTTTGCTTTTCCTTTCTTTCCTTTAATAACTCCATAATTTGCTTTTGAATTGTTACATCTAACGCTGTCGTAGGTTCATCCGCAATAACGAGTTTTGGGTGGCAGGCAAATGCGATCGCTAAACAAATACGTTGCCTCATGCCTCCGCTTAATTGATGTGGGTACTGTTCAAAGCGTTTCTCTGCTTCATGTATCCCTAAATCATTTAATAAGTTAATCGCAATTTCTTTTGCTTCTTTTTTCGATTTCTTTTCGTGTTGCAAAATCACCTCTGTAATTTGCCTTCCCACCTTCATCGTCGGATTTAAAGATGAAAGTGGGTCTTGAAAGATAAAAGCAATATCTTTCCCACGAATTTGATTCCATTCTGATTCTTGTAGATTCGTTAATTCCTCTGATTCAAAAGATATATTTCCATCATCAATATGAATTGATTCTTGATTTAAGCCGATAATAGATTGTGCTGTAACACTTTTCCCTGAGCCACTTTCTCCTACAAGTGCAACAATTTCACCTTCGTTAATAGAAAAGGAAACATGCTTCACAATTGCTTGTTTACTATTCTCTTTTTCAACGGCTAACGTTACGTTTTCTAAAGATAAGAGCTGTCCCATGTTTTTTCTCCTTTCGATTCTGTTTTACGATTTTTGGATCAATTGCATCTTGTAAACCATCACCAATCGCATTAAATGCGAACATAATGAGCGCAATCATGATTGCTGGGAAGAATAGCTGCCACCATTCCCCGCTTAGTAATGTCCCAAGTGCATCATTCGTCATCGTCCCCCAGCTTGCTGCCGGTGATTGCACTCCTAGTCCGATAAAGCTTAAAAATGATTCTGAGAAAATAGCTGCTGGAATTGTAAATGATAAATTTACGATAATAATGCCTGTTAAGTTCGGAATTAAATGCCCATATATAATTTTCATATGTGATGTACCTAATCGCTCCGCTGCAATAACAAACTCTCTTTGTTTTAAAGATAAAACTTGCGCCCTAACGAGACGTGCCATACCAATCCATCCTGTTAATGCAAGGGCGATGATAATGGTAAAAAGACCTGGTTTCATAACAATTAATAGTAAAATAACAATTAATAAATATGGGATGCCGTATAACACTTCGATTCCTCGTATAATCCACTCATCAATTAATGTCCCAAGGCGATTGCGCCCTCTCACATATCCACTAAATCCTCCGATTAGCACACCAAGTCCTATATCAAGAGCAGCTGCCACTAATCCAACTGTTAATGAAATTTTCCCGCCAGCCCAAGTACGTGCCCATATATCTCTTCCCAAATCATCTGTTCCGAACCAATGTTCACTACTAGGTGGTAAGTTTGTTGCCTCTTTTACTTGTTCACTCGCAGTAAATGGCGTTAAACTTTCACCAACAAGTGAGAAAACAATAATGAGTAATAACGTCACTGATCCTAAAACTGCGATTGGATTCGATACAAACTTACGAAACACTTCTTTCTTTCGGCTAATCTTTTGCTGATCTTTATTTATCGTTAATTCTTTTTTCTCTTCATTCGTTAATAACTGGTCATTAATTTCATAAGCCCCCATCTAAACATCTCCCTCCTTACGTAATAGAACGAATACGTGGATCAACAATACGATGAATAATATCTGTAATAAAAATACATACAATTAAAAGTGCACTATAAAAAATGGTTGTTCCCATAATCACTGGATAATCTCGATTAAAAATACTATCTACAAAATATTTTCCGAGACCAGGAATTGAAAAAATCTTTTCAATAACGAAAGTACCTGTTAAAAGTCCCGCCATTAATGGTCCAACAAATGTAAGTACCGGAACAATTGCATTTCGAAGAGCATGTCTTATAATAATCTTCTTAATCGGTATACCTTTCGCTCTCGCTAACTTAATATAATCACTCTGCAGTACTTCGATCATATTAGAGCGAACAAATCTTGTAATCACTGCGATTGGTCCTAACGCTAATGCAAAGGATGGCAATACCGTATGTTCAAATGTACCCCAAGAGGCTACTGGTAAGAGCTCGAATTGAATAGCGAATATTTGTATAAATAGTGGTGCTAAAATAAAACTTGGAATAGAAATACCGAGGATGGCAAGTAAACTTACACCGTAATCAATTACCTTCCCATGATAGAGAGCAGCAAATGTACCTGCAGCAATTCCGACTAGCAATGAAATAATAAGTGCTTGTAAACCAATAATTGCTGATGGACCAAAGCCAGTTGTTATGATTTCTGATACACCTTGCCCGGTTGATTGAACAGATTCACCAAAATCAAAATGAACTACGCCGTCTAAATAAGCAACATATTGATTCCATAACGGTTCATCAAGGTGATACTTCGCTCTCATATTTTGCACAACTTCCTCCGGAAAGATCTTTGCATCTGATGAAAATGGATCTCCCGGAATAATATGCATAATTAGAAATGTCACTGTCGTAATAACCCATAGTGTGAACACCATAACCGATAATTTTTTAATTACATACACTCCAATAACCCCCTAAACACATATATTTACTTAGTTTTATGAACGTACTTTTTCCATTACTCCCTTTCTCTTTTTAGAATACAAAAAGCCTTGATCTTAAAAAATAAGATCAAGGCTTAATAAACAAAGGCCTATCACTTATCTTTCAAGACTTGCTTGCTGGAATTAGCACGGTGTTCCTATTACAGAACCCGCTGCTGAGGTGTCATAGGGCCAGTCCCTCTACCTCTCTGGATAAGTAAATTGCTATATTATTATTTGGTTCAAATTGTATATTTCGAATTATAATTCTGAAAAAATGAAAAGTCAATCAAATTGGATATATTTAGAAAAATCAGTTTTTAATAGTGTATTTATCTAAATTACAGTTTTTCGCCTATAATAAAAAAAACAATATGAAAGGAGTTATATGATGGATCCCTTACTTCTAGCAACTATAGGATTACCATTAACAATCGTTATACTTGTTATCATTGGATTTTATAAGCTTTTCATTAAAAAGAAAAGCATTACCTCTTTTTACACCCCCTTTGATAATATTACCGGGCAAACTATTTCCGAATTTCACGAAGAACAGAAGATATTAGTATCCGAGGATGAAGATGGAGATGGCAAGAAGAAAAAATAACCTTGCATAGGCAAGGTTATTTTTTCGTTTCTGCTTGAAAACGTTTATAGTATGTCGATGCTGTTGCAAAATTAATTTCTATATCACGAATCAACGATGAATCTTCTTCTTTAGCTAACTTCTGTAATTTTTTCATTGCTTGTTCCGATTCATTCAAGAAACCAACATATACCTCATGTTCTTGCTCTTTCGACTTCGGAACACGAATTTCTTTTCGTATATGATCAATATCTTCTAACATGCTCGTTGTTACCTTTTGCACATCTTCTTTATATGTAGCAGTCGTTATTTCCTTACCGCCCTTTTCTTTTGCCACTTCAAATAACTGCAGTGCATTATTAATTTCTTTATTCATTTTCAAATCGTATTTTTCATGTACTGCACGGTATTCTTTCATTTCTTCTGTTTGTTCTGTAGATTGCTCTACCTTTTCTTTCGGTTCTTTCGTATCCTTATTTCCATTACATCCTGCTAGAAGGATCATACTTCCCATTACAGCAATACCCAAAACCTTCTTCATCTCTTCTTCTCCTTTTATCTACAGCTACTACTCATTATAGTTTCTTTTATCTCCACTTGTTATTATACCGAGAACATCCTACTTTTTACACTTAAGACGACATCATAATATATATACCAACATGTTTGTCACAGTATCGTCACTTTATACAAATAACTTTTGCACTGCTTTACTACAGCACCTTACAAAACTATATGAGGTATTTCAAAGAAATGAAAAAAGAACTGATTCAAATATTCCCTTTGAATCAGTTCTTTTTTGTTAAGCCTCTAAATTTTGTCTTGCTTGCAGTTCAAACTGCTTTTCACTTCTTCTAGCCATAAATAAATAGCATAGTACCGCACCAATTTCACAAAGAGCTATTACAACACCCATCGGTAATGCCGTGTTACTTCCACCTATACCTACTAGCGGTGCAACAAGCGCTCCTGAAATGAACTGTAATAAGCCTAATAAAGCTGATGCTGTTCCTGCAGCTTGTTTTTGATTTCTCATCGCTAATGAGAACCCAGTTGTTGAGACAACCCCAACACTTGATACGACAAGGAATAACGAGCATAAAACACCAATTAACCCTATCCCCAGTAAGATTGTCAGTAATAAAGATAAACCACCAACAGCTGCAATAATGATACCAGAGACAAATAATGTCTTCTCATTCACTTTCCCTGCTAAACGACCCGTTACCTGACTAGCAATAATAATACCGATACCGTTAATCGCAAAGAATAAACTAAATTGCTGTGGTGATGCCCCGTATATATTTTGCAATACAAATGGCGATCCCGAAATGTAAGCAAACATTGCCGCTGTTACTAATCCTTGTGACAATGCATATCCCATAAACAAACGATCCTTTAATAGTTTTCCGTACGTCGCTAACGTCCCTGACAAACCGCCTGTTTCTCTTTCTTCAGGAGGTAATGTTTCACGTAATACGAAAGTAGCTGATATTAACATAAATACACTTATTGCCCCGAGAACGATAAAGACACCGCGCCACGTTGTGAACTGTAATAATTGTCCCCCTATAATCGGTGCCAAAATAGGTGCTGCTCCGTTTACTAACATAAGCAATGAGAAGAATTTCGTCATTTCAGAACCTGAATACATGTCACGTACCATTGCACGTGATATAACAATCCCGGCTGATCCTGAAGCTCCTTGTAGGAAGCGTAATAACACTAAAGTCCAAATAGATGGCGCAACAGCACAAAGTAAAGAAGAAGCAACATAAATAATGAGAGCAATAATAAGAGGTTTGCGTCTTCCATAAATATCACTAATTGAGCCAACAAATAATTGTCCTACTGAAAGCCCAAGCAAACAAGCTGTTAATGTAAGCTGTGCTAGGGATGCACCCGTTTGCAAGTCATCCGTTAACTTCGGTAACGAAGGCAAATACATATCAATAGATAACGGCCCAATTGCCGTAAGTGTTCCTAATACAAGAATCATCCATAACCTGTTCATCTTTACAGGCTTATATATTTCCTGATTAACTTCATTCACTTTTTTCGTTCACCCTTTCCTATACATACTAAATCGTAACAATTATAGTTACAACATAAACATACGTCAAGTATAGCGCATTTTCCTGTTTAATTCTGTAAAAAAAGCGATAGAATTTCTATCGCTTTACTTGTTCAAATTACTATTTTTAAATTTGGATACGGAAGACATCGCCTCTCCTGTATCTAAATATGTGATTTGAATTGGATCTCCCACTTCTGTAAACATAGCATATGGGAACTTTTTCGCAGGTATCATAAACACTTTTTGTTCGTTCTCCAACAGTACATAAACAATTGTATTTTCACCTGATTTTTCTTTATATACACGTTGTACAACGCCTTCTTTTTGCGCCTCTTTTCCATTTGAAGTCGGTCTAAATGAATCTCCACTTCCACTCAGCGCATTTTTATAATTCTCAAGCGCTTCTTTTTGCGTCGAACCTGTTGCAAATATTTTCGCATTAGAAGCATAGATAACAGTATGGGCACGTACTAACCCTCCATCATCAATAACAGGTACAATCCAAGAAGGTTTACCGTACACGTTATAAATAACCGGCATTGTTCCATGCCACTTTTCTCTCTTAAAGGAATTATCCACGACTTCCGAAGCAGCCGAACCATCCATAATTCCCTTTACTTCTTTTCCATTATAGTAATACAACTTACCTGTACGCGCATCAATGAGTGAGTAACCTAACGCAGAATCTACTCCTTCTTTCGGAGAAGTGAAATCAGTAAAGTAATATAGTGTTCCATCCTTACCGAAAATCGGTGTAACTCCTTCTTTCGTTCCCCACTCAGTCGGGATCTTCATATCAGTTTGCGAGAATTTTGTATTCCAAAATCCGTGAATATATTTACCGAAGTACGTATTTAACGTAGATGCAGTCTCGTGATTTAATACGCCATCAACAAATTTAGGTGCCTTTCCTTTATCGTATCTTTTCACTTCGCCTGTTTGTGCATCCACTACTACAACGCCCTCTACCTCAAATCCAGATCTTCCTGAAATAAATTCACCGTACGTCATTGTATAATACGGTTTCCCTTTATCATCCACTTCAAATTTAGGTTTTCCTTTAAAGATTAAATTTGGTTCTGCTTGCCTTACCACACGCTCTAAATTATTTCCGAAAAACATGCTTGGCACGTATTTCATTTTATAACCAAGGTGCAGCTTTGCTTCTGCATCAGGATTCGTACCTGACATCGTGACGTACCCTGGAATTGTCTCAGCTTTACGTGCTTTAAAAAATCCTGAAACTTCAATCGGTGCTACATATAAAGCCTCGCCATTTACCATTTGTGGCGTTAATTCTCCTAGCTCAAAATAAGCTACTTTCGGAATATCCCCAAATACTTTTTTCAGCTTATTCTCCGCTGTCTTTGGCGGCACTGTAAATGGCTGATCATTTTCAGTAAATGGCTCTGAAATATCTTTCTCTACCTTTACAACAGAATCATATTTCTTTTGCGAGATTACTATATCGTGCAAATAACCAAAGTAGCCGTAACTTGCAAGTAAAACAAGCATTAGAAGTCCTTTTAACGTAACTTCTAATTTACCTATTTGATCTTGGGAAAATAAAACAAGCCCAATTAAAATCGCTACTGCAACAGAATAATGAGTAAGAATTGAATCTGCTCGATCATCAATTAGCCAAAAATATTCATAGATTGCAATACCTATCCAAAATAAAACTGGAATAACTAAAATAGATGATTTCTTACCCTTTACAACCTTCTCATCCCCTTTCTTATCCACTGCTCGAAGTTTACTACCGCTTCTTCTTGTCCATGGAATCAAAAACAAAGTGAGAATAGCTAAAATTAAAAATTTCATCAAAGGCAATGTCCCCTTTTCTTTTGTCTTCCTCTTTAGTATAACAAATAAAGGTTATTCAGGTAAAAATGGGAATTGTTATATTTTTTTACTACTTAATACAACTCCGCTCACTACATATAAGATAGATGCAATATAAAAAATCGTGCCGATCGTAAAGAAATCTACTAAATATCCTGTTGCAATAATTGCTACTGCTCCTCCAATCGATGTCCACACATGATATTTTCCAATCTCATAACCAGCATTTTCTTGTACAACTTTTCGTGCTAACGAAGTCTTCTCCGTATTACGCTGCACAGCCCCTAAAATACCCATTAAAATTTGAAGAATGTATACATGCCATACTTCTGTTGCAATAGGAAAACAAAGCATTAATATTGCCATGGTCCAGGCATATATAATTAATAATTTTTGATCGCCTACTCGATCAGACAGTTTTCCTACTAACGGGTATACAAGTGCTGAAGTTAAGGCAAATAAACCATAAGCCCAGCCAAACTGCGAAAAGCTATTTCCAACATTCCGGAGCAATAGAATGTAAAAAGGAAACACCATACTTCCCGCCATCATAATAATGCTTTGTGAAGCTATAAATCTTCTATATGTCATTTCGTATACTCCCTATAAAATAAATTCACAAATCTCTCTTTTGGATCCGCTTCTTTTTTCTTCCCAAGAAATTCTTCTATACGAGGGTATGCTCTCTTTAACTGCTCTTTCGTTGGATAAGAATAATACGGTAAATAATAACTACCGTTATGCTTTAACGTAACATCAATCATTTTCTGAATAACATCCTCTGTCTTCTTTATCTCATTTTCAGAACGCCCTTGATTAATTAAAAGAACCAGTGCAAACATATCATCTTTCGCATAGGATAAAACCGAATTTCCATTATTTTCCACGTAACGAATCGTAATATTGAGCAAATTAAACTCTTCTTCATTTAATACGTTACGTAAATCATCTATGTATTCCGTAAAAGAATCTATAGGCACAAAATATTCTTGTAACACCTCTGTCCTATTCGGGTTTTCATATTCCATAAAGGCACTATCTGACCTCATAACATTATTTCGCGTCTCATACTTTCCATCTGTACGTTCAAAATAACTTCTTTGTATATCCCAAAACGTATTCTTTCCCCAATCACTATAACGTGATAATCCAAGTAAAAATTTCGGCGCTGCTATAATAGTTTCTTCTTTTAGTTCACTATACTCTTCCCTCATATTTTGATTTTGTGCCAATGTATAATCTGTCACATACATTTCTCTTAAGAATGAATTTGGAGCAACAGAAATACGAGCTAAGTGCATACGAACATTAGCATCTTTTTTCACTTTTTCTTTGAAATAAGACGTGTATTCTTTATAATCTAGCATTTTCGTATGCGTTTCATATAATTCATCATTTGTTAACTTTAAGGTCACATCTAAAATGACACCAAATAACCCGTAACCGCCAATGACGTAAGGAAATAAATCTGCATTCTCTTCTCTACTTACATTACGCACCGTACCATCCGCCATTAGCAATCTAAACGACTCTACTGTATCAATCAATGCTTCATGACGAATATCACGACCATGTACATTTACACTTAATGAACCGCCAACCGTAAAAATATTTTGAGATTGCATAACTTGAACTGCAAGACCATATGGATTTATTTTCTTCTGAATATCATTCCACGTGACACCACTTTGAACTGTAATGCGCTTCTTCTCTGGATCAAATTCTAATATTTTATTATACCCTTTCATATCAAGCATCGTACCATGTGGATAATACGTCTGCCCGCCCTGACTATGTTGCATACCAGCAATAGAAATCTTCTCTCCAGAAACATTCGCATCTTGCACTAATTTTATTAACGATTGCTCATCAGTAGCACTTTCAACACGTTTTATTTTTGTCGGAAGCAATTTACCTACATCACTCATAATAGGATGATCGAGTTGTTTTTTATATGTATGTACAGACGTTGCAAGCAACACTGTATATGCTACAATGACCACCGCTATCTTTCTTTTTTTCAAATGACACTCTCCTCTTCTACATCTTTTCCTCTTTATATTGTACCTATTTTCCTATGAAGAAAGAATACAAAAAAGAGGGACCTTATTTTAGGTCCCTCCTTATCAAAACTGTTACTTTGCTGCTGGCAATTGTATTGGGTCAAACTTTTCATACGACGTATATTTTGCGTTCGTAATAATGTGTGCTTTATCCTTGCCATTACTACTCATAATCATGTCTATCTTTGCTGATTCATATTTAAAATCTTTTGTAATGATATATTCTGCATCCACTTCTTCTATCTTCGCATTTTGTGCTTGTAACATTTTCTTCTGCGTTTCATCCATGCTAGTTAACATACTTTCTGTTTCTTGCCCTTTTAATGTAAATTTCAGTTTATATTTATCTCCGCTTTTCTCCAGCTTCATTTTATCTAAAACTACTTCCGGTACTTCTAATTTATCTATAATATCTTGAGTCGCTTTCATTCCACCAGCGTTTAATTGCTCCTCTGGTACGGTTATAACTTCTCCTGTATTAGGGTTTTTTACCTCACCAGCAACTTTACCATCCACAGTATACACTACAACATCTGTACCGGAAATATTCATTTCAGAACGAGAATTCTTTGTCTTTGGCTCTAATTGCATCTTAGCCTTTAATATATCCATCTCTGTCCCCTCAGCTTTTACCCCTACACCATATGTCATCGTTACATGTTCTTCATTTTTAAAAGCTTCATTCGTTTTCTTGAAAACATCTTTCGCCGTTAATTCCTTTTCTTTTTGAACGGATTCTTTTTTCGGCTCATCCGTCTTTGCTGTTTTCTCATTACTACACCCTACCCCTAGACTGATTGCAAGTACTAAACTTGAAACAAAAATAATTTTTTTCATACTGTTGCCCCCTTTCCCAAAATAATATCACCTCTTTTCCTATGAAATCTATATAATTTTTAATCTATACTCGCTATATAGCGACATGTTTAATAAAGATTTTAAATATGATGTAAATAACGACAACTCATTTCAGGAGGACATTATGAAGGCGATCATTTGCACACAGTATGGACCACCTAACGTTCTTCAGCTTCAAAATATAGAGAAACCTATACCTAAAAAGAACGAAGTATTAGTTAAAATTCACGCAACAAGTGTATCGACTGGAGATTGTAAAATACGCGGATTTAATAGCCCTCTATTATTTTGGATTCCTATGCGACTTATATTAGGACTTAGAAAACCGAGAAACCCTATACTTGGCGTAGAATTAGCAGGAGAGATAGAGGATATTGGGACAGATGTAACTCAATTTAAAAAAGGGGATCAAATTTTTGCATTAACAGAACTCAATCTTGGTGGTTATGCCGAATACACATGCGTGCATGAAAGTGGATTAATAACATTAAAACCTACCAATGTAACGTATGAAGAAGCGGCAGTTATTCCTTTTGGTGGAACTTCAGCGTTGCATTTTCTGAGAAAAGGCCGGATAAAAAAGGGGCAACAAGTACTAATATATGGCGCATCTGGATCAGTAGGAACAGCTGCCGTACAACTTGCTAAATATTTTGGTACGACCGTTACGGCTGTTTGTAGTAATTCAAATTTTGAACTCGTTCAATCTTTAGGGGCTGATAAAGTAATTGATTATACGAAAGAAGATTTTACTAAGGGGTGCGAGCGCTACGATATTATATTTGATGCAGTTGGGAAGTATAAAAAATCCCTTTGTACAAATACATTAACACCCAATGGAAAATATGTATCTGTGAATGGAATGATGGCAAAGGTAAGTAAAGAGGATATGATTCTACTAAAAAAACTAACTGAAACAGAACATTTAAAACCTGTTATTGATAGAACTTACCGATTAGAAGAAATTGCTGAAGCTCATATGTATGTGGAAAAAGGGCATAAAAAAGGAAACGTTTCGATTACCTTAAAATAAAATATATAAGGATTAAAAAAGAAGGTATCTCACCAGGGTGAGATACCTTCTTTTTACCTTTTGAATCCACCTTCTGAATGAATAACTTGTCCAGTAATCCATTCCGCTTCTTCACTTACTAAAAACTTAATAAGTCTTGCTGCATCCTTTGGTTCACCAATTCTACCAAATGGAAACATCGGTTTTAATCCTTGCTTTATCTCTTCAGTCATCCAGCCTGTATCGGTTGGACCTGGGTTAATTGCATTCACTGTTATTCCTAAATGAGCTACTTCTGCTGACAACGTACTAGTTAGAGCATCAATAGCTCCCTTCGTTGTTGCATACGCTAGTTCTCCCGCCATAGGCCCTTGGAATTGTCCCGACGTCATATTCACAATTCTACCACCAGATTTCTTATCAAATCCTCTGGCAAATTGACTACTTAACAATGTAGTCGCACGAACGTTTACCATGTAATGCTTATCCAGTTCTTCAGCAGTCAAATTAGAGAAATCATTATTCGTAGAATATGCTGCATTATTAATTAATATATGGGGGTAGCCTAGTTGTTCAGTAACTTTATTTATAAGCTCTTTCGGTGCATCATTCTGAGTTAAATCTAACTCCATACTCGATACTTTCACACCATTTTTTAGTAACTCTTCTTGTAATTGTATTTGTTCACTTTGATCAACGCCCCAAGGCATCTCTTTATCGTAAGCTGTCCAATATGTAAAAAATATATCGTATCCTGCTTCAGCTAATTCTTTACAAGTTGCTGCACCTATACCATCTAGACGACTTACACCTGTAACAACTGCTACTTTATGTTTTAATTGATTCATCATATACTCCTCCAATTTTAAAGGACGCATATTTTATATAAGAGATATGAATTTCCCCACATACGTATCTATCCTTACAAAGGGGATGCACAAGCCAAATATGCAATCCTTGCATGATTTACAGATAGCTAAATAACCCCTCACTTATGAGAGAAAAATTCATCTATCTAATTTCTAATCATTACAAGTTCATCCACATATTGAGTCCTTGTCTCCTTTCCATATACCTCTATTTCTATCTTAACAATATGATGTAATATTTTAAATGATAAAAAATAAAAACCAATATTCCATTCCAAACTTCTATCAAATTTATTATATTATAATATTTAAATAATGGAAATAATTAGAAAAAAAACACTGGTAAATATTGACTAGCCTTCTTATAATAAAACGTGGGGCTAATGTGAGAGTTTAGTTTTATACAAATAGGGGGAAGAAACATGTCAAAAAAATTACTTTCTTTATTTTCTGCAATAATCGTAGCAGCTTTTGTAATAACCGGCTGTGGTCAAAGCGATACGACAAATAAAGAACAAAAAGAGAATGCAACAAAAGAAAGCAAAACAGAAAAAACGGATACGACGAAAGAAAATAAACCTGAAGATAAAAAATCCGAAAATAAGAAAACTGAAGATAAAAAGACGGAAAATACCGCTACTAGCTCCAGCGATTATTCTAAACTTATTTCCTACATGGAAAAAGAAACAGGTGGTAAAACAAAAGTTCTTTTTGAAAATAAGGAACCACAAGTCCATAAAGCTGAAGATGTTTCAGTATCGATGAACAGCTATACATTAGTTGAATTAAATGGATTCCATACGGACTTTAACATTCCATTTAACCGTCAAACAGAGGGCGGAGTTATTCTTGTGAACTATAGCGTAAAAAATAGTTCAGCTAAAGATATTTATTATATGCCAGCATTGGACATGTCATTTACTGGTGCTCAGAAAGTATATAGTAACTATAAAGACTTAATTCCAAAAGAAGATCAGCTACCAACTAAGCTTGCTCCAACGAATGATTACTTAGTAAAAGCAGGAGAAACTATTTCTGGTTATATCGCGTATCCATTCGGAAAAGATGATCTAGAAAAAATTTCAAGTCTCTCAACAGTCTCAGTCACAGTCCCAACTGCACAAGCTAATAAAGGAAAATTCGATGCTCCAATCGGAAGCCCTGGAAGCTTTTCATTAAGTTTAAATAAACAAGGTGCTGAGAAGGTTGCAACAGATAAAACTTTCTACCAAGATAAAGCTACGGCTAATAACATGGGCGATAAAAAAATGTTAAAAGAGAAATCAAGTATTAATAGCAGCCAAGAATTAGGTGCTGTTCATGTTACATTAGACGGATACCAATTTACTCAATTCACACCAAATTCCGTCGAAGCTCCACGCTTTGCAAATTTCAAAAATGGTATTGTTCTATTAACAGTGAAATTCAAGCTTGATAACAAAGATACTCAAGACGTTTCACTATCTCCTATAAGCTCTACATTGAGAGTGAATGATGGTACACAATATACGATTAATGAAGGTATGCTACTAAATTACGACTATAACGCTGCAGTCAAAACGGGAACATCTGGAGAGTTACTGCAAGTATTTATTTTAGATCAAGAGCAGTATGAGAAGATTTGGAAAGACAAAAGCTTTGAGATTGAGTTAGGACCTATGAGAAATAAAGAAGCTAAAGATATTTCACAAGGTAAAAAAGCTAAATTTACATTACCTAAATAAATTACTAAATATATAATAGAAAAGGCATATAACATATGATTGTTATATGCCTTTTCTATTTGTATCAAGAACAAAACTTTCATTTAAGTGTATACATTTATGATTACCTATTCGTTGTATAAGTATAGGGAGGAAAAATGATGGGAAAAGAAAATATATTGACCTCCTATCTTATCAATTTAGGGGAGGAAGTGTTCAAACTATTACTAGCGAAAGGGGCTATAAAAGAAGACGCAGAAGACATCATCCAAAATACTTTCTATAAAGTATATACGTTGCTAGATGACCTAACAGAGAATAACATACGTCCATGGTTTTTTAGGGTTGCATTAAACGAATACATTGACTTGAAGAGAAAAAAAGAGCAGCAAAACATCTATTTAACTGAAGAGATTTATTCAAAACTACAATATACAGACCGAGAATTAGATGCTGTTTTAAATAAAGATGAGATTTTCTATCTATTAAAAGATATAAAACTAGAATACAAAGAAGCCTTCTTTTTAAAGTATTATTACGATTTTACATACGAAGAAATCGCACTAATACTAGATATTCGAGTAAACAGCGTCAAACAAAAGTTACATCGCGCACGTAAAACAATTCATTCTACAGTAGGAGGAAAACCTTAATGGATACTTCTTTAAAAGATGCATTAAAAAAAGCTAAAAGGAAACAGTTACTTAAAATCATCATTACTTCTATTATCGTTGTCATCATACTTATCCCTATCATTTATAAGGTGGGCAATTACTTCGCAGCCAAAAGTTCTACGAAACTTCACGAACAACTATTTTTACATAATGCAATTGCAGAACCAAATGTACAAATTGATTCTCAAGTAACGAGTAATTCATCTATGTTTGGCGGCAATATTATATCAAATCGTTCCAAAAATATTAATGGTTATATCGTCCCATGGAACACATTAACAAGCTCCTATGGTTGGATCCGTATCAATATTGATTCCAATGAATTAACGCCTGGTTTTTATTGGTCTAGGTCCAATACAGAGTTTTATGAGTATGATAAACAAACAAAGAATAAATTTGCAACATTTTATAATCCTGCTATTAAGGACTATTTTGATGATGTCCAAAATGAATTAGGAGAAGTTTCACAAATGAACAACTATGTTGCCGAAGTTGCTATCTCTTTCAATCAGCCCTACACACTACAAGAAATTAAAGAAAAAATTCCAGACAACTTAAACATTGTATGGTTATATATGACCTCACCAATTGGAGATGAAAGCAAAGGACCTGCTGGTATGCCCGTTTACGGATTCAATCCAGACAATTCTCCTAAAGAAGCGTACAAAGAGTTCGTTGATTCACTTAAACAATACGATGACGATGGATATCACGAAGATATCCAAAAGTTTTTAAAATCAAACAAGGGCAAACCATTCGATCAAGTGAAAATTTTAGGTGTTATGCTAACAGGAAAAACGGAAAACTTTAAGGCATTAGAAAATCAAGAATTTATTCGTGGTGCTTCTGTAGGGGTTACTGCACCAATTGTTCCTTATATAAAACCAGAGAAATAATAAGGAACCCCCAGATGAACTTAAAGAACATACATGAACCTGTTTACTACGGGAGCTATCCGCTACAATAGATAGCTCCCATCTCTCATTTATTGCTTAATTTTCAAAAATAAACTTCACAATATTTTATGTGCAATTTTATAAATAAAAAATCATAAATTTGTTCACATTATATCCATTGTGAATTTTTTCACAATGGATATATAATAAACTTGTAAATACAATATTGGAGGGATTTCGATGGTTATCAATTTTTTAAGAACTGATAAACGTGCTACTTTCATATTATTATTTTTACGACTTTACATAGGGTATACATGGCTCGCTGCTGGAATAGGCAAAGTCTTTGGACAATCTTTTGACGCAAGTGGTTTTCTAAAGGGCGCTATTGCTCAAGCATCAGGTGACCATCCTGCAGTGCAAAGTTGGTGGGCAGATTTTCTTCAACATTTTGTCCTTCCAAACGCAGACCTATTTAGCTTTTTAGTTCAATGGGGAGAAATTTTAGTAGGTCTAGGTTTAATTTTAGGTGGATTAACAAAAACAGCTGCATTTTTCGGAATCATAATGAATCTATCATTTTTATTAAGCGGAACTGTTAGTGTAAATCCAAACCTGCTTATTTTGACTATGTTCATTTTAGTTGCAGGACAGAACGCTGGACGTATTGGATTAGATGGCTATGTTTTCCCAAAAATTTTCCGTAAAAACAACCACGGAACATATAAATTAAGTAAAACTGCGTAGTAACGGTTTACTCTTAAAATATAAATAAGAAAAAGAGCCTGCGTATAGGCTCTTTTTTGTTTACTCCAAATTTAAACTCTTAACGAGCCACGAAAACCTCTGGCAGCATAATAAGAATCTGCCCCATTGTGATACACGAAAACATGCCCGAAGCGATAATCGCAAAATAGCGCACCACCGAGTTCTCTAATATCTAAAGGTGTTTGTACCCAGCTTGATGATTTCATATCAAAATCTCCAAGTTGTTGTAACTCTCGATATTGTTCTTCAGTTAATAGTTCAATACCCATAGCGGCTGCCACATCAATAGCGTTATTTTCTGGTTTATGCTTCTTTCTTGATTCTAACGCTTCAAGATCATAACAAAGGCTTCTACGGCCTTTAGGACTCTCCTTTGAACAATCATAGAAAGTATATTCGTCCTTCTCTTCATCATAACCAACAACATCCGGCTCACCGCCTGTTACTTCCATTTCATTAAGTGACCACAATTTTTCATTATTAGTAGCCAGCTTCGCTTCAACTTTAGCCCATTCAAGGCCTTCATGGCGGTTCATGTTTTTCTCAAAACGGGCTTGTAATACTTTTAATAGTTCTTCACGTCGTTCTACAGATAACTCATTTTTATTCTCTGTCATATTCGTCCTCCGAATTAAGCTTCCTTATAACCACTTAAATCTTCTCAATAATGGTTTACTTGCAGTTTACAACAATCTGGCCCGATTGCACAACGAATAATCCCTGTGCGGATATCCATTATATAGTACTAAAACCCTCCATACTTTCTCCAAGAATATAATGTGAAAACCACATCAAATTCTGCTTCATAATAGCTACATTCATTCCTGGCTGATCAGGACTATATGCCATTCCTTTAAATATCATTAATTCTGTATCAACTTCCATATCCCTTAATCCTTGATGTAGCTCATATGCATTTGTAACTGGAATTCTTGCATCCTTTTCGCCATGTTGGATTAAGGTAGGCGTACAAGCTGATTTAATATACGTCATTGGTGATGTTTTCGTATATATATCTGGATCATTCCATGGAGTATTTCCTAAATGCATCCTAATGAAGTAAGGGATATCTGTATTTACGTAATGAGTACTCCAGTTCGTAATTCCGCCCCCAACTGAAATTGCCTTAAATCTGCTACTAAATGTAGAACAGAAAGCTGATATATATCCTCCGTTACTCCATCCCATAACTCCTACTCTATCTTTATCTACAATCCCTTTTTCAACTAGTTCATCCACTCCAGATATAACATCATCGTAATCAGCAAGTCCTTGTTTTCTGTAGTTCGCTTTTAAAAATTCATTACCATAACCAGAACTTCCTCTATAGTTTGGCTCTAAAACGATAAAGCCTTTTTCAACAAACTGTTCAATCGGATATTTCTCATTGAAGCAGTCTGAAAATATCGGAAAGGATGCCCAAGCCGGACCTCCGTGAATTACTACTAATAAAGGATATTTTTTATTTGTATCAAACTCTACTGGTGTTGATAAAACACCCTCTATTTTAAGACCATCACTACTTTGCCATGAGATGATTTCCCTGTTGCTTTTAAGCTTGTCTTCGAAAAAGCTATTTTCATTCGTTATTTTTTTATCATCCAAATAGATTTCAAAGGTTTCATTTGTTATAGCCTTATTATAGGTTATATGATTGCCATCCCTTGTTATAGAGGCATCCATTATAAAGCCATCTATGTTGTCACTTAATGCTTCCACAGTGCCATCTTCAGCTAGTAATCCAATACGATAATTCGTTTTATCCTGCCATCTAATTAAAATACCTTTAGCTGTCCACTGTAATGGCATAACCGTACTATCAAAATTTGTTAAAGGTTGAATTACCTCTCTCGTATTCATATCATATATCTCTAATGTACTATCTTGTATATGGTTTCTATAGTAATCCTTCTCTCTTATGCTTGCTGAGTAACATATTTTGCTGCCCTCAGGAGAAAAGCAAATGCTCCCGCCCAACAACTTATCTACATTCATCTTTTGCAGTTCCTCAGCTTCAACATCTAATATATATAGATCACCATTCATATAATCGTTTAGGCTTGGTGTAGCCATACATACAACTTTTTTCCCATCATTTGAAATATCAAAGTCATGGATATAAAACTCCTTACCATCAGTTAATTGATAAACACCGTTAATCTCTCGTTCCTCTTTATCATTTTGTATCACTTTTTCTATTTCAATGTAGCATAAACAATTATTTTGATGTTCCTTACCTACATGTTGAAAATCTCCATATAGCTCCTTACGTTTCTTTATTTCCTCACATTCTTTTGACTGTGTAATATAATAAAAACCTTTACCAGTATGATCCCATTTGAATGTACTGATCCCTTCTTCCTCATCAGTAATTTGCACCCCACCATAACCATCTAATGACTTAACGAAGATTTGATTTTTCCCATTACCACCAGGACTAAGGTATGCAATATCCCTAGAATTTGGAGACCATAACGGGCATGTACTATCTATATCCCCATTTGTTAATGGATAATTTTGCCCTTTACCTTTTTCATATATCCATACATGATTTCTATATGTATTGTCTTTCCAGTTAGCTGTCCTCTTAACAAATGCTACGTTTTTGCCATCATCACTTATGTTTGTACTTGATACGGCCGGTAATGAAATAATCTCTTCTATACTTAAATATGTTTTTTCACTCACTTTCATCAATATGCCCCCTTGTAATGTCCATAAATCTCTCGTCTCTTTTTGTCATAATAAAGCAAATTGTTCACGGATACTTAAAATAGTAACGGAAAATTCAGATAAATAAAAGTGCATCTGATAAAGTAAAACTTTAATCTATAGGGTTCTATCCACTCAAATTAAAGATTATGTGGTTTTCATCTAAATGGGAAAAATAAACGCATTTTGATTCATACATTCGTTTAAAGTGAACTTCCATCAGTGGGAGTCTTATAGCCTACGAATTGTGGAATAAAAAATGGACTAAGAATTTAATCTTAGTCCATTTTTTATTTTATATCCATTTTGTATGGAATGTACCTTCTTTATCTACTCGTTTATACGTATGCGCTCCAAAATAATCGCGCTGCGCTTGCAACAAGTTTGCAGGTAGTTTGGCAGTACGATAGCTGTCATAATAAGAAATTGCTGCTGAAAATGCAGGTATCGGAATGCCCTGTTGTACCGCCATTGAGATAATTTGGCGTAATCCACCTTGATATGACTCTACAATTTCTTTAAAGTATGGATCAAGTAAAAGGTTCGGTAGGTCAATGTTAGTCTCATAAGCCTCTTTAATGTTCTGTAAAAAGGCAGCACGGATAATACATCCGCCTCTCCAAAGCATAGAAATGTTGCCAAAATCAAGGTTCCAATCATATTCCTCAGAAGCTGCCTTCAACTGCGTGAATCCTTGTGCATAAGAACAAATTTTACTCATATATAAAGCTTGACGCACCGCTTCAATTAATTCGGCTTTTTCAACTCCAATTGCTGTTTTATCTTTAGGGCCAGATAAAACTTTACTTGCGTTCACACGCTCTTCTTTTAAAGCAGAAATGCAACGTGCAAATACAGATTCCGTGATAATAGGCAGAGAGATACCTAAATCAAGTGCGCTTTGACTTGTCCATTTCCCTGTACCCTTTTGTCCTGCAGTATCAAGAATAACATCCACTAATGGCTTACCAGTTTCTTCATCTTTCTTCTTGAAAATATCGGCTGTAATCTCAATTAAATAGCTGTTCAGTTCACCTTTATTCCATTCAGCAAATATTTCATGGAACTCTTCTGCAGTCAAATCTAGTGTTTGTTTCAAGAAGAAATATGCTTCACAAATTAATTGCATATCTCCATACTCAATACCATTGTGAACCATCTTTACATAGTGTCCTGCCCCATTAGGTCCGATATAAGAACAGCAAGGCTCGTTATTCACTTTTGCAGAGATGTTTTCAAGCATATCCTTTACTTTTTCGTATGCATCCTTCTGTCCGCCGGGCATAATAGATGGTCCCTTCAATGCACCCTCTTCGCCGCCTGACACACCTGCCCCGATGAAATTGATTCCTTTTTCGGCAAGACGTTTGTTTCGGCGAATTGTATCGACAAAGTATGTATTACCACCGTCAATTAAAATATCGCCTTTATCGAGGTGAGGGACTAGAGAATCAATCGCTTTATCTGTAATTTCCCCCGCATTAACCATTAATAAAATCTTTCTAGGTGATTCGAGTGAGTTAACAAACTCTTCAACTATATGAGTACCAACTAAGTTTTTACCACGGTTTTCCTCAATGGTTTCATCAACTTTTTCCTTTGAAATATCATATAGGGCAACAGAATACCCTTTACTCTCAAAGTTAAGTGCGAGGCTTTTTCCCATAACGCCCACACCAACAACTCCAATTTGTAACTTTTCCATATTCTATCGTTCCTTTCCATGTATGTTACTCTGTATTATAGTATATATACCTAAAATAACATTTTAATCAAATAATCCAACTTTTTCATTTCAATAGGCTCTGCCAGTATTCGTGCAAAAGGTTAAAGGGACACGGCACATCACTATCAAGTTAAAAAATAAAGAGAAATTTTCATCCTTATTAATCAATCATGAAAAATCACTGGTTAATTATGAAAAATCACATTAAACAGCTTCCGTATCCCTTTTACTGTTTAGAAAGATCTATACAAATAAACTTAATAATAAAGTAAACCCTAATCCGGCTACAGAAACGATAGTCTCAAGTAAAGTCCATGTTGCAAATGTTTCTTTCATGCTTAAACCAAAGTACTCTTTGAACATCCAGAAACCAGCATCGTTCACGTGTGAAGCAATTAAACTACCAGCCCCTGTTGCAAGGACAACTAAAGCAAGGTTAACATCAGATTGACCTAACATCGGAATCACTAAACCGACAGTTGTTAATGCAGCAACCGTAGCAGACCCCAATGAAATACGTAAGATGGCAGCGATAATCCATGCGAGCAAGATCGGTGATAATGAAGTTCCTTTGAATAATTCGGCTACATAGTTACCAACGCCGCCATCAATTAATACTTGTTTGAAAGCGCCGCCTCCACCAATAATTAAGAGCATCATCCCAATATTCGAGATCGCTGTTGTACAAGATTCCATCACGTTTTTGATTGGAATATTTCTTGCCAATCCCATTGTATAGATCGCAACTAGTAAGGATATCAACATGGCAGTATCCGCATTCCCAATAAACTCGATCGTTGCTAGTAAACTATTATCTTTGAATCCCATTGTTTTTTGCAACAAAGTAATAATTGTAGCGACTGCCATTAAAAGAACAGGCAGTAAAGCGGTAAAAACACTGATTCCAAAACCAGGAGTTTCTTCAAGTTTAAATACTTTCTGCTCACCTAATGATTGTATATTACCGGTTTTTGTGAACGCCTCAGGTACTAGTTTTTTTGCAAGTTTAGTAAATACAGGTCCAGCTAACACAACCGTTGGAACCGCTATCATAAAACCGTAAAGTAATACTTCACCGATGTTTGCATGCAATTCACCAGCGATAGCAGTTGGTCCTGGGTGTGGTGGTAAAAATCCGTGTGTTACAGATAAAGCAGCTGCCATCGAAATACCGAGATATAAGATAGAAACTTTTAATTCTCTTGAAATTGCAAATACAATCGGAATTAATAATACTAATCCTACTTCAAAAAATAATGCAATCCCTATAATAAATGAGGCGGTCACAACAGCCCATTGAATGTTCTTTTCACCAAATTTTTTCACAAGGGTCATGGCAATGCGTTGTGCACCCCCAGAATCTGAAAGCAACTTACCTAACATCGCACCAAGTCCAAAAACGAGTGCTAAGTGCCCAAGTGTTCCGCCTAATCCCGCTTCAATGGTTTTAAAAATCTTTTCTGGTGGCATTCCAAGTGCTAACGCAACCCCGACGGATACAATGATTAATGAAATAAAGGTATTTAATTTAAAGCGCATAATCAGTAAAAGTAATGCTAAAATCCCAATTGCTACAATGACTAATGGCATCGTAGTTCCCCCCTAATCTTAGCTGTATTTGTATTGATCCCGCTATTCGTGGGCAGTAAGGCCCCCACCACCTCGAGATTTAGATAGAAGCGAGGCATGGGAGATTACTGATGAAAGTTTTACTTTATTAAATTTCTTTGATAATTTGCAATTCGTGTATAATCGTCTTCTAGCGCCCTTGATAGGTTAATAAATATAGGCAGTAATTGTCTGTATTCTTTTGTTGCTTCTTCTTTCGGTGTATGTTTGTAGGTACTGCCAACCATTTCAGAAACGATTTCAAAAGAATCAATTTTTCCTGTGGCATAGAGACCTAATATACATGCACCTAGACAAGAGCTTTCGTAGCTCTTTGGAACAACGACTTCAGATGCGAAAATATCGGACATCATCTGTCGCCAAACGTCAGACCTTGCGAAGCCGCCTGTTGCTTGAATACGAGTTACAGGACCATCCATGCATTCTGTTAATGCTAAAAATACAGTGTATAAATTATATATAACACCTTCTAAAGCTGCACGAATCATATGTTCCTTTTTATGTGACATCGTTAAACCGAAGAAGGAGCCACGTACATCTGGATTCCATAATGGTGCACGTTCCCCTGCGAGGTACGGATGGAATAATAATCCGTCTGCACCAGGTCTCACGCGTTCTGCTATTTTAGTTAATACATCGTATGGATCAATTCCTAGTCTTTTCGCAGTTTCTACTTCTGATGAAGCAAGTTCATCACGAATCCAGCGAAGGACCATCCCTCCATTGTTTACCGGTCCACCAATTACCCAATGTTTTTCGGTTAAGGCATAACAAAATATTCTTCCTTTTTTATCTGTTTGTGGTTTATCAATGATGGTCCGAATAGCACCACTTGTTCCAATTGTGACAGCAATCTCCCCTTTTCGAATTGCGTTCACACCTAGATTAGAAAGCACCCCATCACTGGCACCAATGACAAACGATGTTTGGGAATCGATACCAATCTTTTGGGCTAAATCTGGATTGCAGTTGCTGAATATTTTGGTGGTTGGTACGAGTTTAGATAATTGAGCTGATGTTATACCAGCAATTTTTAAAGCTTCCTCATCCCAATCTAGCGTTTTTAAGTTCATCATACCCATGCACGAGGCGATGGAATGATCCACAACATATTGATCAAAGAATTTTTTGAAGATATATTCTTTGATTCCAATATATTTTTTCGTTCTAATCGCAATTTCTGGATGGTCATTCACAATCCATGTAATTTTACTTAATGGTGACATTGGGTGAATAGGTGTTCCTGTTCGTCTATAAACTGCATGGCCATTCAGTTCATCTTTGATTTTATGTGCCCATGCTTCACTGCGATTATCTGCCCAAGTGATACAAGGTGTCAGCGGCTGATCATTTTCATCCATGGCAATGACACTATGCATAGCACTGCTAAATGAAATAAACGATGGGTTTTTATCTGAATGCTGTTTCGTTATATTTGATATTGCTTGTAAAACTGCTTGAAAAATCTCTTCTGGATCTTGTTCCGCTGTGGATATATCCGGTGTGCGAAGTGGATAACCAATATTCTCAGTTTGAATGACTTCGCCTTTTTCAGTAAATAAAACTGCTTTCGTACTTGTTGTACCGATATCTATACCTAACATATAGCTACTCATGTCCTTGCTCAACTCCTTTAGATAACATTTGTTGTGACATCCAGAGGTCTTCGACTTTCCCTTGAACATCATCAAAGTTTTGATGTAAGGCCTCAATCATGAGGGCTCGATCTTTTGATTCGATTGCTTTTATATAAAGCTCATGATTTTTAATAATCCGTTCAAAGTCTTCGTACTTTTCCTTGAAACGAGTACGCATTGATAAAAGGATTAAGCTTTCCATAACAGGCTTTAAATTATTCCAAATCATCAGGATGTAGGAATGCTCAATGGTTCGAATAATCGTTTCATGGAATAAGAGATCTTGATAAGAAAATTCATCAGAATCATGATATTTAATGGCGATTTTCATCATTTCCATTATTTTATTTAGTTCTCTTACTAAATCATTTGTGTCCATCTTTCCAAGTCGCTCAAAGATAAACGTTTCTATAAGTAAACGAACATCATATATTTCTTCAATTTCTTTCTCGGTTAAACCAATGACAACTGCGCCCATTCTTTCTAAGCGAATAATATTTTCAGAAGCTAGTAATTTTAATGCTTCACGAACGGGTGACCGACTTACAGAAAAATCGGCAGCTATTTTATTTTCTGACAATATGGTACCGCTTTCAATTGCACCTGCAATAATGCGCATTCTCAATTCGCTCGCAACACGATCACCTGTAGAAGCTTTTGAAAGCCATTTTTCAGGATAAAGAAATTCCATTGATTTCGTCATAAATCCACCTCGTGTTAATCAAGTATACTTGTATACAAGTATTATAACTCGGATTTTTAATTATGCAAGCGCTTTTATTATTTGCTTTAGTTCTATTAGAGGAAAGCCCATAATTATTAAGCTAACAAATCAAGTCACCCCAAAACTATTATTGTTGATAAAGAAGATTTAGGAAATGGAAAACGAAACAAGTGGTATGAAAGACAAATAATTATAGAATCTATGTAAAAAGAAGCAGCTACCTTTAAATGGAGAGGTAGCTGCTTTTTTAGTTGTTCATATTCTGCTGATGCTTTGAAATTAATTTAGACATATAGACAAAACCCTAAATTACGTATTGTCTTGTAACTCCATGAATATCTATTCGCACTATTGTGTTTATACACTGCTCATTGATAGCTTCCCGATTAATTCTCAATAACATCATGTAACCTCTCAGCAAACTCTTTATGATGCACTGTGTTATAACCCACATGATGTCCTGGAAACTCTGCGAATTCTGTTCCGAGGTGTTCTGCTAAGTTGAATGCGCAATGATAAGGAAAAGTTTCTCTTGAAATACTTCCACCAGCTGGACGTACCTGTATCGATGCAGGTTTTAATAGGGACTTTAATGCATCGATATTTAAAGTATAGCTGAGAATTCCCGGGATTTCATACTCAGTGAAATACATCGAATTGCCAAGTAGTCGCTCTGTTAGCATATCCTTCGATGGTTCGGAATTACTATCATCAATATTTGACAATAACTTCATGACCTCACTTTGATGATTCCCTTTAAGGTCTTCCATGAAATTTATAGCCTGCTTCAACTCATTTTCAGATAAAAGTTGTAATAAAACCGGTTCGTGTGGAATTAGTAACTGTACCTGCTCAGGATGACGTATGCACAAATCAAGTCCGATAACAGCACCAGAACTACTTCCGAATACATAAGCCGGTTCTTTGGTCAGATTAGCTAGCAACCGATGAGCATCTTCGCTATGCGTGTGCACATGGTAATCCTCATTTTTATTGACGAGATTGCTACGGGAATGACCACGACGATCGTAAGTAACAACGGTATACCACTTAGCAAGATGGTCGGCGATATTATGGAACTTGTCGGCATCACCACCCCCACCATGAATCAAAAGAAGAATTGGACCCGAGCCACGCACCTCATAATAGATGCTTGCTCCAATTACTTGCAATGTTCCGTTTTTTACTATACTCATTTGTACATTCTTCCTTTCTTTTGTCATCTCCCTTAACATTACATAATTGGTGAACGATATAAAATGCAGGAAATAACTAAGAAACAAATTTACCATAAGAAAAAGCAATGTGTGGCTTTAAAATAAAGTTTGATTAAAAATATTGTGTTAAACCGTATTCTATGATGAATAAAAAGAAACCATTTTGAAAAGGTCTAATCAAAATGGTTTCTTATCCAAAAGAGGAACGCAATTATATAATCAAGGTTCAACAAACCCTCTTTAAAAGGCTCTATGTGTTTTCCCTCCACTTTCTATATGCTTCCGTAAATAATAATATCTATGAAGTTCCATAATGAAATGAAACAAAATAAGCGAAAGCATTGAGTATACACACATTAATACAATTGCCACCATCTGTTGTGTTGCAAAACCAAGACTGATGTTAGCAATAAGTTGCCCTAATCCTACAAAAGCAACTGCTCCTATGCCCCCCATTCCTTTCGATGATTTTGACTTTTTTCTTGGTTCCTGAAGTTTTTTAATATGATTTTTATAATAATGATACAAAGCAAAACTATATAAACCAAATGAAAAAATAAAATAAATTGGCGTTTGTAATTCTAACATTTCATATGCAAATTTTTGAGCTATAACCAATAATCCTACTGAACATACGATACCAAATACTCCTCGAAATAGAGTGTATTGTAATTGCCGTTTCCGAGGATTGATAATAATCCATATCGCCCATAAGTTCAAAAAGATAATCGGAGGAGCCACTATATATACATACAATAATCGAAAAGGATTCGCAAAAGCAGGCGCAAGAACAAATATGTCTGCTATCCCAATAACAAGAGTAATAATGGTCGATCTTATATCCTGTGCAGCATAAACAGCCATATAGTATTCAAAAGCTTTCTTATTAAAATCTATATTTTTTTGCATGTTAATTAAACCACCCCGCTACTGTTGACCAAGCTTTTTTCGCACCCGTTTTCACCATCATACCTTCAAGTAAAGTACAATTATTTTGAAATTTATTCATCTTTACAAATTAATGCAATTCATCAGTAAATGCTATTTAAATCTACTCTAATTTTATTACAAAACAACTCTTTTTTATAATATTCAGAATAAAAATTGACAGATCTCTCAAAATAAACTTTCGGATATTTCCTCACTTCAATAACCTCTTAAACAATTTCTCTCTTAATAAAATCTGAATATTCATTTAAATAAAAATATTTTTGTTCTAAATCCGATAAAAATTCATGTTACCTACTCATTTTTATTCCTTTTAAACGAGTTGAACGACCTAGAGAGGATACATCTTGAATTTTCAGCCATGTTTTATAATTTATACCGATACCTGAACCACGACCTTCTTTTATCCACTTTTCAATTTCAGGTGTTCTTTTTCTTTTAGACATAAAAACACCCCTTTAGATAATCATATCTAAAGGGGTGAAGCATCACAACTTTTTTTAAAACATCGCGACTTTATTTCAAATCCACAACTATATTTACTAACCTACTAATCTCCTACTCAACCGTAACAGACTTAGCTAAGTTACGTGGCTTATCAACGTCACACTCGCGGTGAAGTGCTGCGTAGTATGAGATAAGTTGTAATGGAATAACTGCTACTAACGGTGCTAGTGCTTCGTGTACAGCTGGTAATACGAAGCTGTCACCTTCCATTTCTAAGCCTTTCATTGAGATGATACATGGGTTAGCTCCTCGTGCTACTACTTCTTTCACGTTACCACGAATTCCAAGGTTTACGTGCTCTTGTGTAGCAAGTGCGATAACTGGTGTACCATTTTCGATTAAAGCGATTGTACCGTGTTTTAATTCTCCTCCAGCAAATCCTTCTGCTTGGATGTAAGAGATTTCTTTTAGCTTTAACGCTCCTTCTAATCCTACGTAGAAGTCTACGCTACGTCCGATGAAGAAACAGTTACGAGTTGTTGCTAAAAATTGTTTTGCTAAAGCGTCCATTTCTTCTTTTTGATCACAAAGTTGTACCATTGCATTTGCTACAAGTCCTAGTTCGTGTGTTAAGTCAAAACCAAGAACTTCACCTTTTGCTTTAGCAATATCTGCAGCTAAAATTGAAAGTACTGCAAGCTGTGCTGTGTAAGCTTTCGTTGATGCAACGGCGATTTCTGGTCCCGCGTATAACGGAAGTGTATAATCTGCTTCACGAGAAAGTGTAGAACCAGGTACGTTTGTAATTGTTAATGCTTTATGACCCATTTCATTTGTTTGTACAAGTACTGCACGGCTATCAGCTGTTTCACCACTTTGTGAAATGTAAATGAAGAATGGTCTTTCTGTTAATAATGGCATGTTATAAGAGAATTCACTTGCTACATGCACTTCAACTGGCATTTTTGCAAACTTCTCGATAAATTGTTTTCCAACAAGACCTGCATGATAACTTGTTCCACATGCAATGATGTAAATACGATCGCTATCTAAAATCGCATTGCGGATGTCTTGATCTAATTCAATCTCGCCATTTTCATCTTGGTACTTTTGAATTATATTACGGATAACAAGTGGTTGCTCATCGATTTCTTTAAGCATGAAATGAGGGTATGTTCCTTTTTCAATATCACTTGCGTCTAATTCCGCTGTAAACGGTGCACGTTCAATCGTTTCACCTTGTAAGTTTTTAATTGTAATACTTTCTTTCGTTACAATTACAATTTCTTTATCCATTAATTCAATAAATTGATCTGTAACTTGTAACATCGCCATAGCGTCGCTCGCCACAACATTAAAGTTGTCACCAACACCTACTAATAGCGGGCTTTTGTTTTTAGCAACATAAATCATGTTTGGATTTTCAGCATCAAGTAATCCGATTGCATAAGAGCCATGTAAAAGAGATAGCGTATTACGGAACGCTTCTTCTACACTTAGTCCTGTGCTCACTTGTTGTTCCATAAGCTGTACGATAACCTCTGTATCCGTTTCACTTACGAACGTTACATCTTGTAAATATTCCTTCTTCACTAACTCATAGTTTTCAATTACACCGTTATGAACTAGTGTAAAACGCTTTGATGTACTTTGATGCGGATGCGCGTTTACTTTGCTCGGAACACCATGTGTAGCCCAGCGTGTGTGACCGATCCCCACGCTTGTTGCTACGTTCTCATCTACGATTTCGCGAAGTTTTGCAATACGGCCTTTTTCTTTGTATACAACAACACCGTTCTCTGCTTGTACTGCAATACCTGCTGAATCATATCCACGATATTCTAGCTTTTCTAAACCTTTTAATAAAATTTCCTTTGCATCTTGCTCTCCAATAAATCCTACGATTCCACACATGTTTAGTCGCCGTTACAAATGCTTACACTGCTCTGCGAACATGTAACGACATAGTCCGATACCATTTTTATTTATACTAAAAAACGGATTACATATTGCTAGCCCTGTAAGCTTGTAACGGCTTTCACCTTCCTCTCGATTGGGTTTAAGTCCGTATATACTTATACAGCTAGTTTGTATCCGTTCCTTTTCTCTCATCACACTTTCACCTTTGTCCACTAAGTCACCTTAATGATTTAAGTAAAAGCTTGCGGTTGTGATGAACAACCGGGAGCCATCCGCCGAAATCTCGATAAACCCCACCTCGTCAACTACACTACTTGTAGTTCTGGCGCTTCTATAATTTACAATATTTCCTTTGAGAAAAAGAACAAGACCATCTTATAACAAACATGGATAAACCGTCAATGAAAATTTTTTCACCATCTATAAAACATATGAAAAAGGAGCACTTATTGTGCTCCTTTTCAATAAATTTATTAAATTATTCAGCGCCAACTTCCGCTTTCACAACTTCTACAATGCGATGTACATATGCATCACAAACTTCTTGTGTTGGTGCTTCTGCCATTACACGAATAAGTGGTTCTGTTCCAGATGGACGAACAAGAATGCGGCCATCACCATTCATTTCTTCCTCTACAACACGAATAATTTCTTTAATTTTTTCGTTTTCTAGTGCTAGTTTTTTATCTGTCACACGAACGTTTACTAGTAATTGCGGGAATTTTGTCATTTCTCCTGCAAGCTCAGATAATGGTTTTTTCGTCATTTTCATAATGTTTACAAGTTGAAGTGCACTTAACATTCCATCACCAGTTGTAATGTAATCAAGTAAGATAATATGGCCTGATTGTTCTCCACCTAAGTTGTAACCTCCGCGCTTCATTTCTTCCATTACGTAGCGGTCACCAACTGCTGTTTTATCACTTGTAATACCGTTAGCTTCAAGTGCTTTGTAGAAACCTAAGTTACTCATAACTGTTGAAACAACTGTATTATGCTTTAGTTGACCAGTTTCTTTCATGTACTTTGCACAAATAAACATAATTTGATCGCCATCAACAATGTTTCCTTTTTCATCTACAGCGATTAAACGGTCACCATCACCATCGAAAGCAAGACCAATATCAGCACCTTTTTCTTTTACTAATTCAGCTAATACTTCTGGATGCGTAGAACCTACTCCATCGTTAATGTTCATACCGTTTGGTGAAGTTCCCATTGTTGAAATATCAGCTTCTAAATCAGCAAATAAGTACGGAGCTAAAGAAGACGTAGCACCATGCGCACAATCTAAAGCGATATGTAAACCTGAGAAATCTTCCTCTACAGTTTGTTTAATGTATTGTAAATACTTTTGTCCACCTTCAAAATAATCACTCACTTGCCCAAGGTTCGTACCTGTTGGACGTGGTAATTCATCCACTTCTTTGTCTAATAAAGCTTCAATTTCTGCTTCTTGCTCATCTGTTAATTTAAAACCGTCTGAACCGAAGAATTTAATTCCGTTATCTTGTACTGGATTATGAGATGCAGAAATCATAACACCAGCTTGTGCATCTAACGCTTTCGTTAAATAAGCAACACCTGGTGTAGAAATAACACCAAGACGCATTACTTCTGCTCCAGTTGATAATAGACCTGCTACTAAAGCTCCTTCTAACATATGTCCTGATATACGTGTATCACGGCCGATAATTACTTTTGGACGGTCTGTATCTTTTGTTAATACATAACCACCAAAACGTCCAATTTTGAACGCTAATTCAGGTGTTAACTCCTGATTCGCAACCCCGCGTACTCCATCTGTACCAAAATATTTACCCATTATGATTCGCTCCTTTTTCTGGCTCTTTTTGATTATCTACTGTTGGCTCTTGGCTAGTTTCTTTATCTTTATTTTGTTCCGATTCCTTCTCCTTTTCCTTTTCCTTTTCTGGATCAGGCTTAGGTTCAGGTTCAGGATTTTTTGGTTTTTCAGTTTGATTATCTTTATTATTATTTGAATTTGGTTGCTCACCGTTACCCTGTACTTCTTTATCGGGATTTTCTTTCTTCACAATTGTAACTTTAGCACTTTTTTGTTTTGGCTCTATTGAAATATTACCAGGGCCACTCACTTGAATAGCAACATCCTTCGTCCCAGGAGACACATTTTGTAGATTAATCACTGCTGTTATTTGAGCAGCTGTTATTTTATCTACTATACTTGTTTCTCCTGAAATATCAACGCTTATCTTCCCATCTTGCGGCGAAAGTAACTGGGCCGTAACGTCTTTAGAAAGTCCATTTTTTTGAATTGATATACCATCAATCGTTCTTGTTTTCGTTTGTTTTGTTTTTTGTACACCTACTGAAACCTTTACTTGATTTGGCTTCGCACTTGTTACACCCTTTGGTAATAAAACAGAGGTATCGAATGTTGTAGACTCTGTCAATTGACTAAGATCTACTTCGACCCCCTCTATCGATTGTATATTATCCAATATATCTTTTGGACCTGCTATCGTTACTTCTCTCGGCTCAACACTAATATTTGTAACGGCCAATCCTTCCGGTAAACTCCCCTTTTTCGCATATGTTATAGGAACAGTTTTTTCAGTATTATTGGCCGTAGCTTGCGTCGCCACATTCAACGTTACACTAATTTTAGATGGACTTGTTCTTACATTTAAACGTTTGCCTTCTTTATTGTATAATGTAACTTCGGCTGTTTTTGTAACAGTTTTATTAACACCTTTTAAATCAACATACGCCTTAGCAGATGAAATATTTTCAATTTCTTCTTTCGTCCCAACTACCTCAACCGTATCAGGTTTAATGTTTGATTTTTCGAGAGTAGCACCAGCTGGCATTTGATCCTCATTTGATAATTTCAAGTCTACATGAACATATTTTCTCGCTTTTTCATGAAGAGTAATTTTAATTGTTGATGGCTGAACTGTTCCTTTCACATCATCTGGAAGTCCATTCGTTTTCAAAGAAACTTCATACGTTCCTTTTTCGCTGCCTCTCAAATCAACTGGTATATCAAATTGTTTTTTCGCTTTTGCCGTAGCAACTGCTGCTTTTGGACCCTCTAACTTCACCTTAACGCCCTCTGCCGGAATACCACTTACAATATATTTCTCTTCATCATACTTAACGTTAATAGCATAATTAGTTAATGTTTCTTTCGCATCATTTGCAAAAGGTAGTATCCCCGATGTCGTATTTTTTTCAGTTAAAGTCGCTGACATAAAAAGCATACACGCCAATAGTAATGAGATCCCCTTTAAAAACCAATGATTCTCCATTAACTTATCCATGACGCTTTCTCCTCCAATTCCATAAAGACGAAGAAGTCGTTTTTTCGTTCGCACTAAATTCAGCTAACAACATATCTTTCAGTTGTTCTGTCTTCAAATCACGATGCAACTTACCATTTTTCGTTAAAGAAATTTGGCCTGTTTCTTCCGACACAACTACTGTAATACTATCAGTAACTTCACTAACTCCCATTGCAGCGCGATGCCTAGTTCCTAACTCTTTAGAAATAAATGGACTTTCCGATAACGGAAGATAGCAAGCTGCTGCTTTAATGGTACTTCCTTGCATAATTACTGCTCCATCGTGAAGAGGTGTGTTTGGAATGAAAATATTAATGAGTAATTCCGATGATACGTTTGCATTTAGCGGAATACCCGTTTCTACATAATCACCCATACCGGTCTCTTTTGACAAGGTAATTAATGCACCAATTCTACGTTTTCCCATATATTCCGTTGCTTTCGCTATCGCTGTTGCAACCATTTCAGGCTCATCATCCTCGTGAGTTCCAGTACGCGAAAATAAACTCCCGCGTCCTAGCTGCTCAAGCGCTCTTCGCAATTCTGGCTGGAAAATAATAATAACGGCTAAAAATCCCCACGTTAATACTTGTTCAGTTAGCCAATATAGCGTTCGCAATTCAAGGAAAATACTGATCATCCGAACGACAATAATAACTGTAATCCCTTTTAAAAGTTGAACAGCTTTCGTCCCTCGGATTATGAGAATTAGCTTATATATAATAAACCATACAACGGCAATATCTAATGCCGTACTAAGATATTTCAAAATGGTCGTATCTTCAAAAGGCATGCTAACCCTTCCTCCTACTTACGAGCAATTCTATCCATATATTGAAATATTGTTTTATGCTCTATCTGTATGTATTTCCAACAACTAGTTAATTATACCATACATGAAACAAACGACAATTACAAACAACCCCCTTTAGTCTAAATTGGTAAGATGTCAAACATTCTTATCGTACAGTATAATATAAATCATTATTATACGCCTATTTTCAAATAAAAAAAGCAACTTCTCAGTTGCTTTTCTTACATTTATTTTAGTTTTTCACCGAATAAAGAACCCATTAAAGCAACCGCTGTTGTTGCCGTTCTATTTCGCTCATCTAAAATCGTATTTACCTCAACAAACTCGGCAGATGTAACAATATCAGCTTCCGCTAACATCTCCATTGCTAAATGACTTTCACGATAAGATAAGCCACCAATTACAGGTGTTCCAACTCCTGGTGCATCATGAGGATCAAGACCATCTAAATCTAATGATAAATGCACACCATCAGTATGAGATAAATACGCGATTGTTTCTTCCATAACAGCCGTCATACCCATACGATCAATCTCGTGCATTGAAAATACTTTAATACCTTCATTTCGAATAAAGTCTTTTTCTCCTTCATCTAATGCACGTGCACCGATAATTACAACATTCTCTTTTTTCACCTTTGGATATGCCCCGTATAAATCTACAAGCGTGGGATGTCCATACCCTAAACTTGCTGCAAGTGACATACCGTGAATATTTCCAGATGGTGAAGTTTCTTCTGTATTTAAATCACCATGTGCATCATACCAAATAACACCTAGGTTTTTATAATGTTTCGCAACACCAGCTAATGTACCGATAGCGATACTATGATCGCCACCTAATACAAGTGGAAAACGCCCTTCTTCTATAATATGATCCACCTTACTTGCTAATTCGTTACATACAGTTGCAACTTGTGTAAGGTTTCTTAAGCTTGTATTTACCTCTACTTCTTTTTCTCTCTCTATACATATATCTCCCATATCTTTAACGTCATATCCAATTTCTTCAATTCTTTCAATTACACCTGCATAACGGATTGCGCTCGGTCCCATATCAACGCCACGACGCATCTGCCCTAAATCCATTGGAACTCCAATAACTGAAATTTCTTTTTTCATAGATAGTATCCCCCTTCTGTGCCTTCACTAAATATTTTAAATCTTTTATATAGTCTGACTCAACTCGACATTTTTCTGTATGGATATACAAATTATTCACTTATATCCACCTAAAAATCCAAATGTTAAGACTATTCTATGTATAAAGTTAACTTAATGAAACAACTACCATCATTATTATTAGATAATAATAAAAAACACTCCCGCATTTAGAAGTGTTTTTCTGATGCTATTTTCCACACTGCTGCAATATTCTTTGCTGTCATTTCGATATTCTCTTCTGCTACTTTATATGCCTCCTCTAATGTCATCGGACTTGTTGTAATACTAAATACTGCGTCAATTCCTTTTTCATGAACAGCCGAGTAATTCGGAGATACTGATCCCCCAATCGCAATGACAGGAATATGAAGACGCTTTGCACGCTCCGCAACACCTACTGGTGCCTTTCCATATGCTGTTTGTTCATCTATTCTCCCTTCGCCAGTTATAATTAAATCTGCACCTTCTATATGCTTATCAAAATTTGTATAATCTAATACAATTTCAATTCCTCTCCGCAAGCCTCCCTTTAGCACTGCAATAACAGCTGCTCCCATACCTCCTGCAGCTCCTGCACCAGGTATTTTAGATACGTCGCAAAATAGGTATTGTTTAAGGATATGCGCATAATGCTTTAAATTCTCATCCAGCTCTTTCATCATCTCTTCATCCGCACCCTTTTGTCGTCCAAATACGAAAGATGCTCCTTTTATTCCAACTAACGGATTATCTACATCACATGCTGCTTCTATCTTTATATGCTTTAAGCGTGAATCCATTTGTGAAAAATCAATAGAGACAATCGAATGTAACGTTCCACCAGACGGCTCTATTACTTCTCCTTTTCTATTTATAAACCTGACTCCTAAAGCTGACAACATACCCGCTCCTCCATCATTTGTAGCACTTCCCCCAAGTCCTAAAATGATATGCTCAGCTCCTTCGTCTAGCGCATGTAGTATAAGTTCTCCTGTTCCTTTCGTCGTCGTAATAAGTGGGTTTCGCTTTTTAGCCGGAACGTGTTGTAAACCTGATGCTGCTGCCATTTCAATAAACGCTGTCTTTTTATCTTTAGACATACCGTAAAAGGCTTGTACGCTCTCTCTAAGCGGTCCTGTCACATGAAATGATATAATCCTCCCGCTTGTAGCATCAACAAGGGAATCGACCGTTCCTTCCCCTCCATCTCCAATTGGTATTTTTACGTACTCTGCTTTAGGAAAAATTGCTCCAAAACCTCTTTCAATAGCTTCACATACTTCTATAGCTGTTAAGCTTTCTTTATATGAATCAGATGCAATAACAACTTTCATAATTATCCCCCCACCCTTTATTTTCACGTTTTCTCCATTTTAAATGACAAGTATGAAAGTTGTCTTTTTAAACACAAAAAAAGCTTACATCATATGATGTAAGCTTTCTCTATTAGATGGAGCCTAGCGGGATCGAACCGCTGACCTCCTGCGTGCAAGGCAGGCGCTCTCCCAGCTGAGCTAAGGCCCCTTAGTAATTAAGCGGAAGACGGGATTCGAACCCGCGACCCCAACCTTGGCAAGGTTGTATTCTACCACTGAACTACTTCCGCGAAAATGGTGAGCCATGAAGGACTCGAACCTTCGACCCTCTGATTAAAAGTCAGATGCTCTACCAACTGAGCTAATGG
>NZ_VEPX01000019.1:0-67570 GCF_006349665.1 Bacillus sp. CD3-5
TTTATCCATATACAGGAAAAATAAAAGAAGTTGTCTCCAAAAGTTCGTTTTTAACGACCTTTTGGGACAACCTCTTTCTGCTTTATAACAAAATATGCTTATTTTTAATCCAAAAGGACATTTGTCACAGGATTCAGTAGATTTGTTTTTTGTTGTACAAGTGTATTTCCATTAGAGTAGTCACTATGTATATTAGTAAAATGAAATTTTCACTTTACTACCTCAAACTTATTGTACTCGTAAAAAGATAACTGAAAACGATATTCCGGATGCTCTCTCACCCAATCGTAGGCTTCTTCTAAAATATCCATTTTGTTTTGCAAGTCATGCAATTCACTACATTCGTTCCTTTTCTGTTTGCATAGCGGACAGAATCCATTCACTATTTCAATACTCGTCGCCCTAATCGTTTTACTTTCTAAATCAACTACTAAACGAAGAAGAAAAGAATGCTCTTCTTTTGTAGTCACTGTCATTTCAGCAATCCCATCCTCATTCCAAAAGACTCCGTTTAATTCCATCTGTACTTTGACGTCTTTAATATCCAAGTCTATCAATATCACACACCCCTTGTATTAAACTCATATTTTACTCTTCGATTTTAAATCTTTAATACACCATGACTTAAAGATATATTAAACGTTTTCCAATTCTTCTAAATTAAGTTACCTTTCCTTTCATTTATACATATACTACTATAGATTAAACTTACTTTAAGAGAATGGAGGATTTATATGGGATGTTACAATTCATCGGAAAGAAAGATATACGAACTTGAACAAAAAATAAAAAAGTTAAACTTTCAGATGAATAACTTAAATGAAAGAGTTCATCAATTAGAAAATACAGTTGAGCGACACACCCTCCGGCTAAACCGTTTAAATCAACGTTTACGTACTGTAGAAAACAAATTAAATATTACGTTTTCAGAAAATGAATATTAACTCGTTAATTCGAACAATGTAAACAATGCTATTCCTATTATATTTCAAACTGGAAATTCACGTTATCTCTCCCTAAATAATGAATCCTCTGCGTAACCTTCTCTCTTTTTTGTTCTATTTCTCACACTACTCTCAATTATCTTTCTCAGAAAACAAATAATATGTACATTCGTACTAACAACAATAAAATATTCCATTCCTAATACGGGGCAAGCCGGAAATTTTCCAACTAAACCTCAGCGACTTAATCCTGAAGTTTAGTTGTACATATGAATAAAATAGATGATAGCACTAACTTTCTTCTACTACTTTCTCCATCTCAGCCAAATATCTAATCTGCCTTTCCGCTTTTCTAACCGCCGTACGAAAATGTTTTTTCAGAAGTTCTATTGTAGGTTCACTTATATAATATCTTTCCGTTATACTTTCCCACGTGTCACTACTTTCAAATGTACTCCAGACGAAAGGACGCTCAGTATTTTTTCTCATTTCTTTAAATACCCATTTTCGCATCTTTTTTTTCGCTTTTTCTGTTAGTTTTCCGTTCTCTACAAGTTCAAGTTCGCCATGTCTTTTATACCTTTTAGTAATATCTCTCTCGCTATATGCTTTAAGAAGTATGTTCGCTGTATTCTCAGCATCCGCTAAAGCTCGGTGCTGCTTCCCTTCCCATATTAAACCGAGCTGTTCTACTGCAGATTGTAAACTTGGTGTATGCTCAAACAATTCTTCATACGCTTGAAAAACAAATTTTTGTAAATCAATTCTTCTTTCTTTTTGCATACAAGGGCATTCTACACTATGTAACGTACAATCATGAGATAGAAATCGATAATCTTCTTTTCCCCATGTAACAAATATAGAATCTTCTCCGATAAACTGAATAAATTTTTCTATAATTTGCGGGAATTTCTCGACACCAATTAAATCTTTCTTTGTAATTCCCGTTAATTTTGTCGTATGACGAGTAAGTCGTGCCCCCGGTTTTACTAACTCCGAAAATTCTCCAATTACCTTCATTGTACTTGCTTCTATTTTTACAGCTCCGATATCAACTATCTCTGACGGATCTTCTGATTTATATGGCCTAAAATTTCTCTCTATATCAAACACAATAAAATGTGTAGCGTTTTCCAATTTATTTACCTCTTTCTACATTCCTTTTCACACATATACTTTATTTTCAGTATTTATTTATTCATACACTTTATGCATGTAATACTTCGTCTAACAAACGAAAATTCAATCTCATTATGCTATGTACATAGGAGGTTATTCAATAAAAATGCAAAAAAAAAGAAGGGCAAGCCCTTCTTTTCTCCACAATTACTTCTTGTTAACGTTTGTAGCTTGAGGTCCACGGTTACCTTGTTCTACTTCGAAAGTAACTTCTTGACCTTCTTCTAAAGTTTTGAAACCTTCGCCTTGGATAGCTGAGAAATGAACGAATACGTCTTCTCCGCCTTCAACTTCGATGAATCCGAAACCTTTTTCTGAGTTAAACCATTTTACTTTACCGTTTTGCATGTAAAAAATCCTCCTACAATGTACCTATATGTACATATTCATTTTCAACCACTTTACAAAAATAAGTCAGACATTAAAAAAACTGCAACTCTGAGGAGATTTAACATTGCTATCCTCCTCGGAAGTTACAGCTCATTTAAATCTCTATATTATTAAAAGTAAAATGGTTTAAATATAATATATCATATCAATATAATAAAAGCAAAGTTTTTTTGCTATACAACTTTTTTCTTCCACTGCATCGCTTTTGATTCACCTGATCCAGCTACAAAATAGGCTTCTTTTTGGTTCACAATGCGCCAGCCATGCCCTTTAACTGAATCACATACTGTTACAATTCCTTCTTCTAAAAGTACACGACAAACAGTACTAATCCCAGCCTTATTTTGCGTTGACGTTGTATATAACACATGTTGATCTACACTTAAGTCTAAATAGCTACTTGCTTTTTGCTCGCTTTGGCATGTGTGCCAATATATTTTTTCACTCTCAATACTTTCTTCTATTTTACAAAAAGAAATATTCCCACTAATCCCTTTGCACGATCCACTGGCTGCTACTAAATACGAGTTGTGTAAAGTCAACGCTGAGATCATCTGATTCATCACGATTTTAATCCTCTTTAATTTACGTGTCTCCAAATTAAAGAGCCAAACACCACCATATTTAGCATGTATTTTCGTACCGATAAATAAGTAATGTTTATATAAAAACAACGATCGAATAGATGGTGCCCCGCTACCATACTCAAGAAATGGATGAATGGTTTCCCATGTCGAACCAAAATCATTAGAATGATACAACGTTTTATCTCCATGAGCAATGACAGTTCCTTCTATATTACTACACACATTCCAACTCGTTGCCTTTGTTGGAAAACGTTGAACCGTCCAATTCTCTCCACCATTCATACTACGAATAAAAATTCCTTCGTCACCTACACCATACACTACATTATCTTCGCTATGTAAATCCCTAATTCGTTTTTGAAAACCATTTAAAATTTGTTTCCATTCTCCGTCTTGTTCAATAAATAAGCCATTATATGTAGTAGCTAACATAAGCTTTCCATCTCTTAACTTTGTAATAGCGGTCGCACTTAACATTGTCTCCACGTTGACACTCCCATTCTTAGAACTTCTCAGCAAATGCAATTGCAAAATTACTGCATTTTTCAACATCCTCTTCATCTTCTGGAGCTAATTCGATTTTCAATCCTTCTTGTACAAGCTCTGCACCGCGTTCTACAAGTTTCTCTTCAAATATCGTTACCGCTTCACAAAACAGTTCATACGCCGTATCTCCTGATCCAAATACCGCTACTTTTTTCCCTGATAAATCTATATTTTCTAAGTCATCATGGAAATCTTCCGCTTCAAATGGTAGTTCACCATCTCCCCACGTATAAGACCCTAAAATGATTCCATCATAAGCCAATAATTCTTCAGCATCCATGCCTTCCATTTCTTGCAAGACTACTTCATGATCAAAAGCATCTAAGCTAACTTTAATTAAATCAGCAATACTCTCTGTATTTCCTGACATACTTGCATAAGCTATTAAAATTTTCGCCAATTTGGCATCCCCCTCTAATAATAAATGATTCTCATTCTCATTATATTAATAGTGAGAATCAATTTCAATTATATTTTTTATTATTTCTGTTTACTTCATAAAAAAAAGCACAGATGACTATACAATCATCTGTGCTTTTTTATTACTTTTTAAAAATACCAAACGGCTTTCCAACTGGTAAAACAACTTTTCCGAAGTGTGTGTTTAACACTGCTGCTGCTGAACCATAGAAAGATAATAATGAAATAAGAAGTTCAGAATATGCTGCTAAATTATGCATTGCATGCGGCATAACACCTAAAGTACTTAATGAAAGACCGATAAATAAGAAATCAATAAGGACGAAAATCATAAATAATACTTTATGTGTTTCCATTGCACCAATTGTCATAAATATTGTGAAAATCAAATATCCGATAAAGGCTACACCAAGCTGTTTTGAATCTGCAGCTTGTGCTAATTTTTCGCCAAATACTCCAAGTTGAATTAACCAAGTCATTCCAACACCTAGCCAAAATAGACCGTATGCACCGAATGCTGTTGTACCGAATGTATTGTTATGCTTTGCATCGTGAATGCAAGCAAAGATTTGTGCAAATCCTCCTAAAAAGATTGCCCATGGTAATACTAGTGAAACGCCATCTGTTAAGCCTAACTTTTGAGATGATGCTACAAGTGTTACCATCGCTAATCCAAATAGACCAATTCCAGATGGATCTGCTGTTGTCATTTTCACATGATGTGTAGTTGTTTGATTGCTCATATAAACCTCCTGATTATAAACATACTCGAATACAATACTTAAATCAGAAGACTATGTCAATGGTTTTTTTTGTATGTTGTCAGACCTTATATTTTATAATGTTCTAATATACTTTCAACCACTTCATACGGTTTTATGTTCACTTTTTCCAACTCATATATCGGCAACCATAACGGAATATAAATCCCTCTATCTTTCATTTCGAATTCTTCAGCTTTACCACTTCCGAAAACTCCACCTACAATATCGGCATTAAAATAATACTCCGTACCCTTATACTCCACCTTTGCAATTAGATGCTCCACTTTTATATGTACCCCTAATTCTTCAAAAATTTCTCGCTTTGTTGCTTCTTCAGGTGTTTCTCCTTCTTCAATTCCTCCACCTGGAAAAACATAGTACGTTTCATCTTCTCGGATACGTTTTATAAGAGCAATTTTCCCTTCCTGCACAATGATAGCCGCGCCGCGATTTCTTGTCATTTTATTACCTCAATACCGATCGCAACTGTTCCCCACTTTTGTTCTTGTTCTTTCGTATATATTTTGTATGTACTTTCTAACATTTCCTCTAAACTATCATTTTCACAATCCAATAATTTTTTATCAATTTGTTCGTACATTGCTTGAAAGTTTTTATATCGTTTTATCTCCGTTACTTTTACAGCCATCGTTGCTGCTGTCGTAAGGTTCGTAAATACAATATGATCGCCTTGTTTTATGAGTTGACGCTTTTTATCGTATAAGCGCACTTCATACACTTTTTTTCCTGATTGAATTGACTGAAAAGGTTTATTATATAATCCCATTTCATATCTCATACATTCCACTCCCATTTATTTATTTTACCTATTAACACTGGTCACCTTACTACACCTTGCATATAATATTCCACGCTTATTTCTTGATTGAGAAAGAAGGTTGAAGAATCATGTTATATTTAAATCAAAAACCTGAATATAGTAAGTATGATATCGGTGATTATACTTATAGTAAAGTAGGTCCAACTATTTTTTCTTGGAATGATGAAACGAAATTAAAAATAGGTAAGTTTTGTTCATTAGGAGAAGAAGTTGTTTTCATACTTGGCGGAGAACATCGCGCGGACTGGATAACGACTTATCCATTTAACGCTCTTTTCAGCGAAGGAGCCCATATTACTGGTCACCCCTCTTCAAAAGGTGATATTGTAGTCGGCAATGATGTATGGATTGGTTATCAATCCTGCATTTTATCTGGTGTTACGATTGGTAACGGTGCCATTATTGGCGCAAAGAGTGTTGTTACAAAGGATGTACCGCCATATGCAATTGTAGCTGGTAATCCTGCAAAATTTGTTCGATATCGTTTCCCGCAAGAAACAATTGACAAACTAGAAAATATCTCATGGTGGGACTGGGACATTTCTGTTATAAAAGGAGCTATTCCATTTCTACTCTCCGACAAAATTGATGAATTTTTCAGCTCACCCGAAAAAGAATCTACTTGATTCATACAAAAAGAGCATCCTTCTCTTACAGGATGCTCTTTCTGCATTTATTTTCTCTTTATTTGCAAGTGATCACACGGAGAACATTGAAAAGAAATTTTCCCTAAACAATTAAGATTCGTTTCGCAAATTTGTTCTATCGTTGGAACAAATGGAATAACAACTATATTACTTTCTACTATTTGTGTAACAGGTGGTAACACTGTGCCTACTTGATGTTCGAAACGAATACTTGCTTGATTTATATAATTCCCCGAACCACTTGGGGCACTCTGAATTACTACTTGGAACGAAACTGTTCGTGCTTCACCTGGATTTAAATTCCCTATAAGAAATCCTAATACCGGGCTTACATTTGGTACTGGTGTATTATCAACCGTTACACTTCCAAGGACAAATTGAACACTACTATCTAACATATCTTGAAAACGAATATTTTGTATGACAGTATCACCCGTATTTGTAATAACTGTCGTAAAGGTAATAACATCTCCAATCGTGGCTGCCTGTAAATCTGCCGTTTTTACAACCGTCGTTGAGACATTTTGAGGAATAAACGGGATAACAACTGTATTGCTATCGCCTTCAACTACTACAGGCGCTTCATTTGGATTCACAGTTGCAAACCCATTCGCTATAGCAGTATTTGTAACTAAATTATTTATTTGTCCTCCTGTTATGACGACTTGGAAATTAATAATTGCCGCATCATTTGGCTGAAAATCGCCTAATGGAATACCGGTATTTGGATTAGCAAATGGAAAAGGTACATCATTTACCGTTACCGAGCCATTTATAAATAGCGTATTCGGATCAATGATATCCGTTAAAACAATATTCGTCACAGGAACTGTACTATCATTTATAACAGCAATTCCGTAAGTGACAACATCTCCTACCATCGCTACTTCAAAATTCGCTCCTTTTGCAACAAATAAGATTGCCGTATTTACCGTCACGATAACTGTATTGCTCGTATCCATCACTGTAACCGGCGGTTCTCCTGGTACTAAAATATATTCTGCTAACGCCCCAGCAACGTTCACTACTGTACCACCATCTGGAAAACTTGTAATCGTAGCTTCATATGTTACAAGTGCGGTTTCACCAACTGGAATATCTGGTATCGTAAATCCGACCTGCGGATTTAACCCCGGCTGTGGATCTCCATTTATCGTTACACTATTTAGAACAAATTCAGCTTCCGGAGATAGCACATCGATAAATTGAACATTCATCGCATCAGCAGTACCAGTATTTAATATACGAACCGTATACGTTACCGTTTCTCCTACACCAACGATTGAATTGTCTACTTCTTTCAACATATCTAAACTACCTCGATTTACTGGTGTGACTGTCGTATTACTTGAGTTCGTAATGGTAAACGGTGGTTCTCCTGGAATCAATTCGAAATTACCAGTTACTCTCGCTGTATTCATAATGTTACTAGAAGGCGGAATTGCGATTACATTTACTTCAAATGTAATTACTATACTGTCCCCTACTGCAAGATTTGGTAATGAAAAGCCTACAAATGGATCTAAACCTACTTGCGGAATTCCATTTATTTGTACACTTCCAGGAACGAATTCTAAACTAGGTGACGGAACATCAATAAACTGAACATTCGTCGCTATTACCGTTCCCGTATTTGTAACTTGCACACTATAAGTTAACGTATCCCCTAATCGTGTTGCTTGCTTATTTACGGTTTTTATAACATTAAATCTTCCTCTATTTACCTTTGTTATTGTCGTATTACTCGGTTCAGTTACTACAACCGGCGGCTCTCCTGGCACTAAAGTAAAGCTTCCTGTTATATTTGCAACGTTCGTAATGGTTCCTGATGACGGGATGTTTGTAACTGTCGCTTGGAACGTCACGATAACTGTTTCACCAACTGGTATATCTCCAACTCCAAAACCAGTAATCGGATTTAAGTTTGGTTGCGGGGTTCCATCTATCGTTACACTATTTGGTATAAATGACGCTCCTGCTGAAATCGTATCAATAAACTGAACATCATTAGCTGTTACCGTTCCTGTATTCGTTATTTGAACTGTATACGTTAATACATCTCCAACGAGAGTAGCAGCCCTATTTACTTGTTTAATAACATTAAATCTTCCTCTGTTTACAGTTGTAAGTGTTGTATTGCTCGGTTGGTTTACTACAACTGGTGGTTCTCCTGGGATTAGTATAAAGCTTCCCATAACATTCGCGGTATTAGCAATTGTTCCGTTTGATGGGACACTGACAACTGTTACTTGGAACGTAACTTCTACACTTTCACCTGGGCTTATATCTGGAAGCGGCAATCCATTATTAGGATCGAATCCAGGTTGTAGCACACCATCTATCGTTACACTATCTGGTATAAATGTGATTGAGGACGGTAATACATCACTATATTGAACATTCGTCGCTACCACTGTACCTGTATTTTGAACTACTGTTGTATATGTGATTGTATCACCTACTGCAACAACCGGCTGACTTACTGATTTTAAAACATTTAAACCAGGTTCATTAATTTCTGTTAATGTCGTATTACTTGTTGTTGTTTCTGTAATAGGCGGCTCCGTTTCACTTACAGCAAATGCAGCTGTAACGTCTACAAAGTTAACAATCGTTCCACCCTCAGGTATGCTCGTAACCACTTCCTGATATGTGACAAGTACAAAATCGTCTACAGAGATATCTGGAACTGGAAAACCAATGAAAGGATCTAATCCTGGTGCCGGCACCCCATTTATGCTCACACTTCCCGGTACAAATGCTACACCGGCGGAAGTTGTATCTATAAATTCAACGTTCGTCGCTGCCACTGTGCCATTATTAAAGATTAATACATCATACGTTAATATTTCTCCTACAGTCGCTACTTCTTTATCTACTAGTTTTAACGGGAAAATCGAAGCTATATTAATTGTCGTTACGACTAAATTCGTTAATATTGTTTGTGTAATTGGCGGTTCCTGCGGATTCGGTTGTGAAGTAAACGTAACGTCAGCATCATTTAATATAACTTCATTATCTGGAATTTCCGTAATCGTCACTTGGAACGTCACAGAAATACTCGCTCCAGCATTTAATAGTGGACTAACTGTAAAACCTATTTCTGGATTTAAACCAGGTTGCTGTATCCCGCCTATCGTTACACTATTTGCTACAAACGCCGTCCCTTCTGGAATGACATCTTGGAAGAGCACATCTGTAACAGGGATGATTCCTACATTTGTTATTAACACTGTATACGTTAATACATCTCCAACAGCACCAGCGGCAATATCAACTGTTTTTGTTGCTGTTACTTCACCAGGAGGAGGTAACGGTATCGTAACTACTGTCGTATTACTTGAATTTGTCGTTGTTACAGGAGGCTGTAAAGGATTTAATAAAAAAGTGGCTGTAGCAGATGCCGTATTTAGTACGGCTCCGCGCGTGGATGGCGCAACTACTGTTACTTGGAACGTTACAGTCAATGATGTTCCAGCTGCGATATTGGGAAGCGGAAAACCTATATTTGGATCAAACCCAGGTTGAGGCGTTCCATTTATCGTTACACTATTTGCTACAAATGTGGTTTCTTGAGCAATTGGATCAATAAAGGAAGCATTCGTTGCTGTTACTGTACCGTTATTTCGAATGACAACAGAATACGTGTAAGTTTCTCCAAGTGCAGCTTGTTGTACAGATGAAGATTTTTGTATATTTAATCGAGCTGTATTTACTTGCGTCACTACAAAGTTACTATTCGTAACAGTCGTTATTGGAGGGTTTGCTGGATTGATAAGAAAACTTGCAGTAACGTTCGATTGGTTTCTTATATTTCCACCGCTCGGTACACTCGTCACTGTAACTTGAAACGTAATCGTAGCCGTTTGCCCGACCGGAATATTCGGTACCGGGAAACCTGCCATAGGATCCGCACCTTGCTGAACGACTCCGTTTATCGTCACACTATTTGCTACAAACGCAGCACCAGACGGAATTGGATCTTGAAAAATAATATTCGTTGCAGGAACTGTTCCTGTATTTTGAATGCGAATCGTATATGTTAACGTATCTCCTACTCCTGCTTGCGTTGTATTTACACTCTTCATTACATTAAGTGATCCTACATTCACTCGCGTCACTACAATATTACTAATCGTTACAACTGTAATTGGTGGCTGGAGAGGACTTACTTGGAAATCAGCAGTGACATTCGCATTATTCGGAAGAACTCTATTTGATGGTACACTCGTGATTGTCACTTGAAAAGTAACTGTTACCATCCCTCCGACTGGAATATTAGCAAGTGGAAATCCAGTTGTCGGGTTTAAACCTGGTTGAGGCGTTCCATTTATTATTACACTATTTGCTACAAACGTTGTTCCAGATGGAATTGGATCAAGGAATGAAACGTTTGTCGCTGCTACTGTTCCACTATTTTGTATACGAACTGTATACGTTAACGTATCTCCTACACCGGCTTCAGTAGCACTTACGCTTTTCCTTACATTTAACCCTGAAGAATTCACGACTGTCATAACAGTATTACTTGGTTCTGTTACAGTAATCGGTGGCTCTGTTGGATTTACAAGGAAATCTCCAGTTACATTCGCATTATTTACAACATTGTTTCCTTGAGGAATTTCATCAATTAACACTTCAAATGAAACAATTACATTCGCGCCAGTAGGCAAATCATTTAACGGGAATCCAAGTTCTGGATCTGCGCCTTCTTGTAAAATACCATTAACCAATACACTGTTTTCAATAAATAATGTCCCTTGTGGAATTGAATCTTGAAAAAATACATTTGTTGCTGACACACTACCAGCGTTTATAATTTCGATGGTATATACTAAAACATCCCCTACCGTTGCAACATCCGTATTCACTGATTTCACAACTTCAAAGTTCCCTGTTTGTACTGTTGTATTCACAACATTACTCGGAACATTGATCGTTACAGGTGGTTCACTCGGATTCACTTGAAAACTTGCTGTTACATTTGCTTGATTTAAAATATCTTCATTTTCTGGATCCTGTACAATTAATACGTCAAATGTGACTACAACTGTTTGAGCCGCAGGAATATTCGGAAGAGAAAATCCTGTATTTGGATTCAATCCACTTTGTGGTACTCCATTAATTGTTACAGAATTTGCAACAAATGAAACAGCGGGAGAAATAGTGTCTTGGAAAAACACGTTTGTTAACGGCACGTTTCCTGTATTTTGAACGGCAATCGTATATGTTAAAGTATCCCCCACTGCCGCTTGTGTCGTATTCACTTCTTTTATTACATTTAAACCACCTGTATTCACTTGTGTCACAACTGTATTCGTTTGCCTATTAATCGTCACTGGTGGTTGATTCGGAATAACGACGAAATTAGCAGATACATTTCCGCGATTCGCAATCGTGCCTCCTGATGGCGTAGATGTCACTCGGACTTGAAAACGCACTGTCCTACTTCCGCCAGGAGAAATATTTGCTACCGTAAACCCAGTCGAAGGATTTGCTCCAGGTTGTGAAACCCCATCTACAGTCACACTATTTGTGATAAAAGTCGTTCCAACTGGAATCGGATCTTGAAAAATAACATTTGTCGCAAGTACATTTCCGATATTCTCAATTGTAATAGTGTACGTAAGAACGTCATTCACTGTCGCAAAAGCTCTATCCACTGTTTTTCTCGTTCTTATATCAGCTATATTAATAGTAGTAACTACAGTATTACTTGTCGCTTGCCCTGAAACTGGTTGTTGACCAGGTACTGGAGTAAAGTTAAATGTTGCACTCGCACGATTCGGAATTGGATTGACAAGCGGATTAGATGTTACTCGAACTTGAAAGCGCACTACAGTCGTTTGCGAGGCATTAATACTTCCTAGATTAATACTACTTGCTGGATTTGCTCCTGGACGTACTATCCCATTTACCGTAACACTATTTGGAACAAATATTGTTCCACCAGGGATACTATCGACAAAAATAACATTATTTGCAGTGACATTTCCATTATTCGTCACATTAACCGTGTATGTTAATACATCATTAAGTGTTGCCGTCTGTAAATCTACAGATTTTTGCATACTTATAGTTGCTTGATTCACTGTCGTTTGTACTGTATTTGAAGAAGACGTACTTGTAATAGGTGGACTACCGACGAAAGGACGGAATTGATATGACACCATTGCGCGATTTGGAATAGGATTTGGGTTCGGAAACGATGTTATTCGCACTTGAAATGTAACAATTCTTTGCGTGTTATTTTGGATTGTTCCTAAATTAATTCCATTAGCAGGGTTCGCATTCGGCTGTGTTACTCCTCCTACCGTTACACTACCTGCAACAAACGTCGTTCCGTTCGGAATACTATCACGTAATACAACGTTTTCTGCACTTCCTGTCCCTGTATTTGGGACCGTAATCGTATAAGTGAGAGTATCCCCTACCCCTGCGACTGTTCTATTAACCGATTTAACAGGATTAATAATTGGCCCCGTTGCATCAATTTGAACACCAAAGCCAGCCGCGGCATATCCATCTCCATTTGTAACGAATCGAACAGTTGCGGACGTTTGATTATTTACTAATGATGCAGAGGCATTTACATTTGTAATATCCCACCCTTGTCTTCGGACAGCCAAAGCTATCCCTAAAGGCTGATTCAAATCTCCAAACGTTCCAGTTGTATCTAACTCTCCAATGTCGTTACAAATTTGTGATTGAAAGAAATTATTTGCGGGGTTTCTCGGGCCAGATAATGCAACTGTAGCATTCGCATTCGGTCCAAAGCGAAGTTGATCTCCAACTATGTTAGAATCACCTTCTTGAGCAGTTACTAGCACTCGCCCTGTAACAGCTCCTGTCGCTGGGGTAGCAAATCCTGAAATAGTAGCATCAACTGGTGGTGATGAAGCATCGATAATTTCTTGCCCCGCATATACTGACAAATTCCGAAGTGGTAAACTTGCATTTTGATACACAACCTCAAGCGTCCAGCCAGCTGAACGACTAATTGTTGGATCAGCTGAAGTTCTTGTAGCTGGCACAGCACCTGTCGTATATGTGCCTGCCCCACCTGCACTAACAAGATTCGTTACATTAGCAGAGCGTGCATAATAAAACTGATTCCCTACTGAACCTTGCTGCGCGGTAGCAGGGTCTGGCGTAACAGAAAATGTTCCTGCTGGTGTTGTAAATGTAATATTATCATTTAAAAATGGTAAAACATCTTCCGTATCAGTCCGGAAAGTTCCTGCCCAAACTAACTCTGCATACAAAATACTACTCCCTGCCGGAAGATTTAAAATTGCACTTGAAGAATTCAATCGCCAGTCATCCGTTGTACCTGCTGGGAACCCTGGTACTTGCAGCGCTGTATTTACCGTTGTAAAAACAGCAAGTGTACCAAAAATATTACCTGGTGCAGGCGATGTGGGACTAAGTCCTAACGTGTTCCCAGTGAACGTGACGGCACCAGTTACTGTTGTCGTAAAACGATTCAAAAAAGGCACGTAATCATCTCATTTCATTTATAGTAAAAAGTGCTCTATACTATAAAATGTAGACAAACTATGCAATGTACGTTGTCCAACAAAATTCCGCACATACGAGAGGAGCTTACTACACTATGCGCTATGTTATCATAACAGGAACTTCACAAGGTTTAGGTGAGGCTATCGCCGCGCAATTGTTAGAAGAAAACACGAGTATTATCTCTATTTCTAGAAGAGAAAATAAAGAGCTTACGAAACTCGCAGAACAATATAATAACAATTGTGTTTTCCACTCCTTAGATCTTCAAGATGTACATAATTTAGAAACGAACTTTAACAAAATCATTTCATCTATTCAAGAAGACAGTGTATCTTCTATTCATTTAATTAATAATGCGGGTACGGTTGCTCCTATGAAGCCAATTGAAAAAGCAGAAAGTGAACAATTCATTACGAACGTTCACATTAATTTACTTGCACCTATGATTCTCACCTCCACTTTCATGAAACATACGAAAGAATGGAAAGTAGATAAACGTGTTATAAACATTTCATCTGGTGCAGGAAAAAATCCTTACTTCGGATGGGGCGCTTATTGTACGACGAAAGCTGGCGTAAATATGTTTACACAGTGCGTAGCAACGGAAGAAGCAGCAAAAGAATTCCCAGTAAAAATCGTCGCTTTTGCGCCTGGTGTTGTTGACACTAATATGCAAGCACAAATTCGTGAAACAAATAAAGAAGACTTCACAAATTTAGACCGCTTCATCGCATTAAAAGAAGAAGGAAAGCTATTATCACCTGAATATGTCGCGAAAGCTATTCGTAATTTACTAGAAACTGAAGACTTCCCTCAAGGCGAAGTTATTAGAATTGATGAATAACAAAAAGGCGTGCTATTTTAGCACGCCTTTTTGTTCTACTTCTCTAAAAATATAAGCACAGACTCCGCAATTTGTTCATAACCAATTTCTTGATAAATTTTATTCGATGTTGGATTTGCCAGGTCCGTATATAATGTCGTTGTTTTGTAACCTTCATCTAACATACGTTGACTAAGTGTCGCTACACAATTAGATGCGTATCCCTTTTTCCTTTCTTCTTTCGGCGTATATACGAAATTAACTGTTATATTATTTTTAGTTGGACGTGTTTTTGCTGCTACAGAAACAAGTTTCCCATCTACTTCTAGACCAAATAAACGATGATTAGTAATTAATGTATGTGCCGTTTGTTTTGCTTCCTCTTTCGTAGTAGGAAGATTCACATCTTCGCAAAATTGGTATATCCACTGTTCTATTAATGTTAGCTCATCACTATTTACTTCTCGAAAGACTTCATCTCCATTCCACTTTTTCTTCACTTGTTTTAATTCATATATACCTTGCTCCATCGCAACAGTAGTTTTCTTATTTTCTAACATTGCAATCTCTTCGGCTAATCTCTGTACAATTTTCTTATTACCGATTAATCCAGGAACATTTGGATATACTTCCGCTAATTTTTTTGCAAGTTCCACGATGTCCTCTTCCGCCATTTCAGACGTAGCAACAATAATTTGTTTCTTCTCTTCTGTTTGAAGAAATACAACCGCAATTTCTTCTCCTTGTTTCGCTATCCCCATAAATATCGGTTGGTGGACCATTTGTAATACGCCTAATATGAGATTATTTTCCTGCTCATTCTTTTCTAGAAATGGTGTAACCTCTTCTTTAAAATTAACAATCTCTTCATATACATGTAATTGAATCATCGACAATCTCTTCTCTCTATTTATAGTTTTATTAAGTATTGGCGATTAATTCACTAAATCCCTCTTTTACGATTCAATAATATTCGAAGCTAACGTATTCAAATTATTTTCAGCTTGTAAAATTCTCTGTTTTTCCTTTTCAAATCCCTCTTCTTCTTGTCGAAATGACTCTTTTCGATTGTTAATCATGCGCTCCATTTCTTTTTTACTCGGCCCACCGTATACATTTCTTTTTTGTATAAAAGCTTCTGGCGATATAATTTCTTTCCACTCTTTTTCTAATAAAGTTATATTAAATTTTTCTTGTAAGTACATATTCACATCTTTCAAATGTAATTCATGCAGCTCCTTTTTCTGCTCCAATAACATATTTGCAATAGCACTCGCTGCATGATGCGCATGCCGAAATGGAATGTCATAGTTTTTTGTTAAAGCATCTGCGAAATCAGTTATCGTAATTGCATGTTTATAGGAACGATTTTTCAACGTTTCTTCCTCAACCTTCATCGTTCGAATAACTGCATTCATAATAGAAAAAACACGAATAGTCTTTTCAATCCCTTTATATAAGTATGGCTGCAAGTCATCCTCTGTATCAACAATATCACCAAATGGTGTATTATGAATCATTTGAAATACTGTAAATGCTTCTCCTAAAGCACTACTCGTAATTGCACGGGCGTGTTCAATGGAAACTGGATTTCGCTTTTGCGGCATAATACTACTAATTTGCACATATGGCTTCGCCACAGTAATACCATCATATTCTTTCGTCGCTAATAGTAAGAAGTCATGGATCCATCTGCTCGTATTCGTCATCATTACCATAAGTAAAGAGCTAACTTCTAATAAATAATCCGCTCCAGCAACAGCATCATATGAGTTCTCAATTACATTTGTAAACCCAAGTAACTCGGCAACTCGCTCTCGTTTAATTGGGAAACTTGTTGTAGCTAGCGCAGCGGCTCCCATTGGGGACTGATTTAAAAGTTTGTACGTTTTTTTCATGCGTTCTAAATCTCTCTGCATCGTATCATAAATCGCTAACGTATAATGACCAAATGTCGTTGGCTGCGCTGGTTGTGTATGGGTATAAGCTGGCATAATCGTTTCCTTATGATCAGCAGCAAGTTGCAATATACTCTCTTGCAATAACAAATGATGTTCCATTAATCGTAATACATACCGTCTTAAACTCATGCGATACATCGTGACACCCATATCATTTCTACTTCTACCAATATGCATATTACTTACAAAATTGCTTTTTGCTTCTTGAGAAATTAAATGTTCCACTAAAAAAAAGAGATCTTCATGCTGCTCTGTATAGAGCAATTGCTCTTCTGGCATTCCCTCTACCTTTTTTAACGCGTGTAATATAACTTTAGCTTCTTCCTTTTTCATTAAATTTTCTTCCATCAGCATCGTAATATGCGCTTTATGCACTTGAAACATATCTTTCAATAAGTAATTTCGTTGAAAATGAAATACATGTTGTAATACACAATCCACATATGTTTTCCCAGGGAAATCAGCGCCTTCACTCTTTATAAACTCTTCTTTACTTTGTTTCATCACCTTTTCCCCTCTCACCTAAGTATTACTACCCATCATACCCAGAGATAGCAAAAAAGTGCTTGTACACAAAAATAAACTCGGTGCTCTCTGCACCGAGTTTATTTAATAAAAGTCGCATCATACTTATCACTTTGCAACACTTGGAAATGCAAGTTTGCTAAATGTTTCCGTATTTCTGCACTGTCGTCCTCATTTAAATTATTTGCTAAAAACACTATTTCTGTACAGTTCCCCCGTTTATCCATAGCATAAACTGCTTTTGTAACTGTCCATGGCGTATAGCCGTTTTTTTGCCCTGCATGTCTAAATGTTTTACGGTATTTCTTAGCGCTCATATCTGTTTCAACGATGTTAGCCCATACTTTTTCTTCTGCTTCTGTCAGTCCACCCTTATGATTTGCCTTTTGAAGCAGTACCATATAATCGTTTGCAGAAGCAGCTGGCAATCGATCTGACCAAATTTTATCGTAACGTTCCTCTAAATAAAGAGGAATTTCCTTCTGTAATAATGGTCCCTTCTTTTTTAAGCGCTCATGAATAATCATCGCATATTGACGATATTGCTCTTGAGACATTTCTTTTAACTTTTTCTCTATTTTATATTTCGGAACGTGTAGTTCTTTATGCAAATATCCTGGAATGTATAAAGATGAAACGATTGGAAATAGCGGCTGATGTGCTGGAAGCGATAAACTTTGTAAATTCCGATTAATATTATCTAATCCTAACACTTCCATTAAATATTCAGCATTCGCATTCGAACTAAACTTAACCATTCCTTTTGCCACTTCTTCTAAAGAAATCGCTCCTTCAGTTATCTTACCTGTCTTCTCCAAATACCTTTGCCATCTATCTTGCGCACCACCATCTGTATTCGGTACATAATACCGATTCACATCATTTATGGAAACAAAACTAGACGAATCAATTTTCCCTTCCGTAACTTGTTTCGTAAATTCAAGCGCCACAATTAATTTCATTGTACTAGCAACTGGCAATACAACATTCGGATTTACAGAATAAACGACTTTATCGTTTCTTTTTACTAGAAGCGCGCTATTTTTTTCATCTTTATGTTCTTCAATAAAGGATGCGATATACTGCGCATCATCATTATTCGAACTCCAAACTTTTTTCACTAAAAAATTACCCGATATTAGCAAAACGAAAATACCCACAATCACTGCGCATACTATAGTTTTTTTCAAGTAAAATTCCTCTCCTATTGTGTAGCTCTTCTCTATCTATCTCTTACAAACAAAATAATGGAGATGATTATTTTAGTAATCATCTCCATTATTTTAACTTGTATTCTCCCATTATGTCTATGTCATAATTTTAACGAAATCTTCGAGGAATTTTTTATAGTGTAACGACCAACCAATTCGAACCCAATTCTTTAAAGCTTTTGCATCAGGTTGAGGACGAAAATCAGCAATACTCTCTCCTTTTGCAATCCCTACTGTATCTACATCGACACGGCGGTATACATAGTCCAAAATAGAGGGATTTGCCGCAACCATCATTGTAACGACGTCATGTACTGGACTCCCTGTTATTTTCGGATTTAATTTTCTATAAGCTTTATAATAATACGTAAAAATCGGTTCAATTAATTTATTAAAACTCGTTTTAGAATGTTTCGTAATGTACTTTACCATCTCTGGCGTAATTATAGCTTCAGATGTAACATTAAGCGGCACCAATGTCACATTCTTGGCATTTTGCATTACTAATTGTGATGCAATAGGATCACCATGAAAATTCGCTTCTGCGACTGGTGTCACATTGCCAGGCATTAAAAAAGCACCGCCCATTATATAATATTCCTTCACATACTTCATCAATGGTTTTTCTAAAATAAATGCTGTCGCAAGTGTCGTTGACCTACCAGCATCAACTATAATTAATTCTCCTTTATATTTTTCAAGTATGTCAAAAAACTCACAAAAAGGCTTTATATTTGGAGAAAGATTTTTTGGCGGTCGAATTGGTCCTAAACCTTCCGCCCCATGAATTTCTGGATAATACGTTGTAATATCTCCAGATAAAGGGATTTTCGCACCATTAATAACAGGTATGTCTTCCCGCCCTGCCAGTTGCAATAAATATGCCGCATTACTTGTCGCCTTTTCTTGCGTTACATTTCCATATCCAGTTACTACACCAACAATATCAATATCAGGATGTAACAATCCATACATAATTGCCAAAGAGTCATCAATTCCCGGGTCTCCTAAAAACAATACTTTTTTCATCACCCTCAACTCCATCCCCTCAATTGTTATTAATTTATGAATATTCACAGGATTACAGAATAAAAAGAACAAATTTATACGAAAAAACGCAGTCCTCTAAGGACTACGTTCTCCCACTAACCTATACTGTTTTCTTTACAGCACTCATACTTCCAACGATATAAGCGATAAGCGCAAAACAAATTGGGAAGACAACTGTATGTATACCGAACGGATTTGGATAGAAAAGATGGATACACATATATGAGCTTACCCCAACTAAAATAGATGCAAGCGCTCCTGTTGCATTTCCTTTCCTCCAATATAACCCTAATACGATCGGCCAAATGAATGCTGCTTCTAATCCACCGAAAGAAAATAAATTCAACCATATTAAAAAATCAGGTGGTTTAATTGCTGCTGCATAAACGAGCAGTCCTACGATAGCAGTAATCCATAAACTTCCTTTTCTAATCGTACTATCTGCCGCATCTTTATTTATGTAATTTACGTATATATCTTTAATGATTGATGAACTTACAAGTAGCAATAACGAGTTTACTGTAGACATAATCGCTGCCATTGGTGCAGCTAAGAAAACCCCAGCTAACCAAGGTGGCAACACTTCCATCGCGAGTAGCGGCATTACTTTATCTGGTACCGTTATACCTGGAAGTACGACTCGTGCGAACACACCCGTTAAATGCATACCAATCATAATTGTACCGACAACGATCGTACCAATTATTAACGCTTGATGCATCGCTTTTGAATTTTTATAAGACATGGCACGCACACTAATTTGCGGTAAACCGACAACGCCAATTCCAATTAAAATCCAAAATGATGTCACATATGATTTCGTTAAACTGCCATCCGCTCCAAATGGTGTAATTAAATTCGGATTGATTTGAACAAGTTCCTGCATAATCTTTTCAATTCCGCCACCAGCAACGACAGTAGCGATTAAAATGATTGTCGTTCCAACTAACATAATGATACCTAATAACGTATCTGATAAAGCAACTGCACGAAAGCCACCAATTAATACGTACACAAGTACAGAAAAAGTAAATAAAAATAGTGCTGTTGTATAAGAGAGACCCGTTAGTGACTCAATTAATCGACCACCGCCGACCCACTGAGCTACTGTTGCTGAAAATAAAAAGATAATAATACATAACGCAGAAAGTATGACGACTGCTTTATTATTGTATCTTCCCTTTAAATAATCAATAAGTGTAATAGCTTCCATCTTCCTAGCGATAATTGCAAACTTTTTACCGATAACTGTTAAAACGATATACCCTGTTACAACTTGAATCGCAGATAACAATACCCATCCAAGCCCCATATTGTATGCTATACCAGGGCCACCAATGAAGCTACTAGCACTACCGTACGTAGCAATCATTGTCATTGCTAATAATAAACCACCGAGCTCACGCCCACCTAAAAAATATTCTTGCAAAAATTTATTATGGGCAGTCGCTTGTACACGTCTTGAAGCATATACACCAATTAAAAATACAACGATAAACGAAATTATCATTGGAATGATTACATACCAATTCATCTATTATTCCTCACTTTTTTCTTCCTCATCGAGTGAAATATCTTGAAATACAAAACGAACAACTAAACTAAGTAAAATAACCATAACGATAAATCCAACGATACAGCTATAAAAAAACCATGCTGGAAAACCAAATACATATGTATATTCACTTGGATTTTTACTACCAAGCCCATAAGCAAATCCGTACCATATTATAAAATTGATAATAGCAAGTCCAAGACCAATTAACGCTTCTCTATGGGCGATTCGAAAGCGTGGATCATCATGATAATTCTTCATTTTTCTCCCTCCTCTCACGATGTATTATTGTACCATTGTTCTTCTAGTTTTTCCTACTAGAAAGCAAAAACAAGCAGGATTTTTTATAATCATATAGAAGACTTTCTTACATTACATATTTTTTACAATTGTAACACAAATGAAATTTGAATTTTCAGTATTTGTTAATTATGATTTTAATTAGAGGCTTTCCATCTAGTTTCCACATCCTTGATTTCGGAATAAACGCCGTCTCGTACTGCGTTTACATTATATTTTCAAGGGGGTTATACAATGAGTCAACTAGCTGTAAATCTTCATGAAAAGGTAGAAAAGTTTCTTCAGGGTACAAAAAAGTTATATGTGAATGGATCCTTTATTGAGAGCGCTTCCGGAAAAACGTTTAACACACCTAACCCAGCAACTGGCGAAACACTTGCCGTCGTTTCTGAAGCTGGTCGCGAAGATATTCATAAAGCTGTCCTTGCAGCTCGCATGGCCTTTGACGAAGGTCCTTGGTCTCGCATGAGCACTGCTGAGCGAAGCCGGCTTATGTACAAGTTAGCTGATTTAATGGAAGAACATAAAGAAGAGCTTGCACAGCTTGAAACGTTAGATAACGGAAAGCCAATCCGTGAAACAATGGCAGCAGACATACCACTTGCAATTGAGCATATGCGCTATTATGCTGGCTGGGCGACGAAAATCGTTGGTCAAACAATCCCTGTTTCCGGTGATTACTTTAACTATACACGTCATGAAGCTGTTGGTGTCGTTGGTCAAATTATCCCTTGGAACTTTCCACTTCTTATGGCGATGTGGAAAATGGGAGCAGCGCTTGCTACAGGATGTACAATCGTTTTAAAACCTGCAGAACAAACTCCACTATCTGCCTTATACTTAGCTGAATTAATTGAAGAAGCTGGATTCCCGAAAGGTGTTATTAATATCGTTCCTGGATTCGGTGAATCAGCTGGACAAGCTCTTGTTAATCATCCACTCGTTGATAAAATTGCATTTACTGGTTCTACTCCAGTCGGTAAGCAAATTATGCGCCAAGCATCTGAAACATTAAAGCGCGTTACACTTGAGTTAGGCGGTAAATCACCAAATATCATCTTGCCAGATGCTGATTTATCTCGCGCGATTCCTGGTGCACTTTCTGGTGTTATGTTTAACCAAGGACAAGTATGCTCTGCTGGATCACGTTTATTTGTTCCGAAGAAAATGTATGATAATGTCATGGCTGACCTTGTCCTTTACTCTAAAAAATTAAATCAAGGTGCTGGCTTAAGTCCAGAAACTACAATCGGTCCTCTCGTTTCCGAAGAACAACAAAAACGTGTAATGGGCTATATCGAAAAAGGGATTGAAGAAGGTGCTGAAGTACTTTGCGGAGGAAGTAATCCATTTGATCAAGGCTACTTCGTTTCTCCTACAGTATTCGCTGACGTAAATGATGAAATGACGATTGCAAAAGAAGAAATTTTCGGTCCAGTTATTTCTGCTATACCGTTTAACGATATTGATGAAGTAATTGAACGTGCAAATAAATCACAATTTGGCTTAGCGGCTGGTGTGTGGACAGAAAATGTTAAAACAGCACACTACGTTGCAAGTAAAGTACGTGCTGGTACAGTATGGGTAAACTGTTATAACGTCTTTGATGCAGCATCTCCATTTGGAGGATTTAAACAATCCGGTCTTGGTCGTGAAATGGGATCTTATGCATTAAATAACTATACAGAAGTGAAGAGCGTTTGGCTTAACTTAAATTAAAGAGAAAGAACCTGACCTATCCGGTCAGGTTCTTTTCATTATGTATGTCTTTAAACTTGCAGTCCCCCACTCACATTTAATACTTCTCCTGTAATATAGGATGCGTATTCTGATGCTAAGAAGGCAGCTGCGTTCGCAATATCTTCTGGCGTTCCAATTCTACCAACCGGAATCGCGCCGACCATCTTTTCTTTCACTTTATCTGGTATCGTTTTTGTCATATCTGTATCCATAAATCCTGGGCAAATCGCATTACACGTAATACCGAAATTTCCAACTTCTTTCGCTGCCGTTTTCGTTAAACCTACAACGCCTGCCTTCGTAGCTGCATAGTTTGCTTGACCTATGTTTCCTTCTCTACTAATTGAAGATATATTAATAATACGTCCATACCCTTGTTGTCTCATGTAAAGGAGAGCTGGTTGCATACAATAAAAAACACCAGTTAAGTTCACTTGTAATACTTGTTCCCAAGCAGACTTCTCCATTTTATGTAACATTGCATCTCTTGTAATTCCAGCATTGTTCACCAAAATATGTAATGTACCAAATTTTTGAACCGCATATTCAATTAACGACTTTGCTTCATTTTGATTACTCACATCACATCCATATAAGCTCACTTCATATCCTTCATCCAAGAACTCACGTGTCGTTTTTTGTAATTTCTCTTCATTTACATCGCTAATTAATACTTTCGCCCCTAGTTTTGCATAAACCCTTGCAATCTCTTTTCCAATTCCCTGTGCAGCTCCTGTTACAACAGCTGTTTTCCCATTTAAAAACTCCATCCCTATCCCCCATTTCTATTACTTATACTGTATATTTCGGCTTTTTCCTTTCCAATTCCTCTTTGCATAAAAAAGTCTATTTGTGTCAAACTAACTTTGCAACGTCGCATAAAGTGCAAGGAGATTGTGTCGAATGAACAAAAAAAATTTCAAACAAAACAAAGCTACTGATGGCATTGATGTAGAGTTCTCTCGTGAACTTGCTGACCACAATGACTTAGAAGCAAACGCACGTGCAAATGCCGCTGATGCACGTCAAAAACGCCAGTCAACAGAAAAATAAGGAAGCACAACCTTATTCTTTTCAACAGGGAACTACTACCGGGCAAAATAAACCGAGAGATATCTCTCGGTTTATTTTCTATATTTTTTTATATAATGTGCCAAAGTAAGTAAGGGATATATATGGGCGTAGCTATGATATCTAATATAAAACGCACCTGGTAAACCTGTTCCAGTAGGATATCTTTCATTCACATAAGGATTCGAAAGCAAATATGAAACACCTTTTCGAATAGCTGGCGTTTCTGTATCATAGTAAGAAATGAGAGCATCTAACGCCCATGCAGTTTGGGATGGTGTACTAAATGGTAAAGTAACGAACCTTTTCTCCACACTACTGTGGCATGATTCTCCCCAACCACCATCTTCATGCTGTATATGTTCAAGCCATAAAGATGCTCGTTTCAATGAAGGATTGCTAGACGGAATTCCGAGTGACCGTAAACCTGTCATAACAGCCCACGTACCATATATATAACAAATCCCCCATTTCCCATACCATGATCCATTTTCCTCTTGTGCATTCATTAACCAATTTATCGCACTTTGTTTTTGTTTCTCAGGTAATTCATTTTGCGTATATGTCCCGAAAAGCTCTAACACTCTTCCTGTAATATCTGGTGTGGAAGGATCTGTAATCATATCACTTGCATTTTCGATTGGTAAATTTGCTAATAATTTGCTCGTCACACCTTTTTCAAACGCTCCCCAGCCCCCATCATTATTTTGTAATCCTTTAACCCAATCAATCCCTTTCTGCCAAGCATTATTTACCTTTTCATTCTCTCTACTTCTTGCCAACACTCTTAGTACAGCGGTTGTATCATCAACATCTGGAACTGTCGTATTTACATCCGAAAAACCCCAACCGCCAGGAGTAAGTGCGGGAGCATGTACGCTCCAATCAGCTTTTTTTGTATGCTGTTTTTTTAATAAATATGTTATTGTCTGTTGAATCATCTTGTGATCTTTCGGAACGTGTGCCTCTTGTAACGCATAGCTGAGTAAAGCCGTATCCCATACAGTTGAAGGAGAGTTTTGCAAGTGACTCCCTCTTTCCATCTTCCATATATAAGATGTTATCCCAGCTATAGCCTTTTGAATCAGTGATGATTGAAGAGAATGCCCTAACGCAAGTAAAGCATAAATCATATAAAACGAGGCAGTTGCGTAACTATATAACGTTCCATTTTCATCAATACGCTCTTTCATGAAACGTTCGACTTCCTCATATCCTTTATGATGTAACGAGAGTGGATACGAGATAATTTGTTTTACATCACTTAATAACGCTTGAAACAACGGAGACCGATCCTCCCGAAACCATTCTCCGCCCCCGCCCGCAATGTGATTTAAATTTGGCAATAACTTTTTCCCTACTCGAAATCTTTTATTTAAACACACCATCATCGGAATTAAATGGATACGCGCTGAACTACTCAATTCAAATATACTGAGGGGGGAATCATTCTGTAGAAACATGATTGGCGTTGGTAAATGAAAGAGTGAAGGATATTCATATTCTCCATGAATTGCTAATAAAAACTTCGTCATAAAATGAGCACGCGCCACGCCTCCGCGTTCCTTAATAAAATTTTCCGCTCGCTTCATATTCGCATCTTCTTTTGTATATTTTTTCGATGCGAGTAAGGCGGCATAAGATTGAATGGTAGCTGATAAATTACCTCCCACTTCATCTTCATACAATTTCCACGTTCCTTCATTTGTTTGAAGTGATGCTAACCTTTTTACAAACGGTTCTATCTCTTTATCTCTACCTAATAATTTTAATAAAAAAATCATATGGCAATCTGTTAATGGAGCTCCTTCAAAACAAAATCGCCACGTACCATCTTGCCGTTGCATCGTTTGAAGTGCAGTTGCTCTTCTCGCTATTTCTTCATGCACTTTTTCATATAATAACAAGTTACTCACCCACCCTTTCGAAATCCGTATAACGATATTCAAGAAAGTAGCTGAATATGTATGAATACAAAGAAAAGCAGAACATATAAGATGCTCTGCTCATAAACAATATCCTACTCCGACAATAATCCCTAATAAAGCACCAACTACTACTTCATACGGCGTATGCCCGACAAGTTCATTTAACTTCTTATATTCTGTTTGTCTACCGTGAAAAAACTCATTCAATATTTTCGCCTGTTTACTTACTGCCAGCCTTACTCCTGAAGCGTCATACATAACTATAATGGCAAAAATAGCAGCAATTGCAAATAAAGTACTTTCCACACCTTCCACAACGCCAACACCTGTCGCCAGTGCTGTAACAGTTGAAGCATGAGAACTTGGCATCCCACCTGAAGCGAAAAACTTTGCAAAATCAAATTCACCCGTTTTAAATAATTTAAAGACTACTTTCGTTAATTGTGCTAAAAACCATGAAATTACAGCGGCCATAAGCGGATCGTTATGTAAAATCGTTTCCACGTTCTCAGCTCCCTACTAGCTATAATGGAAATCCTATAGTATCAGTATAAAGAAAAATGCGTAGAAAATACTACGCATTACGATACTTTTGCTGATTTATTTTTTATAAATTTCGGTTGTTTCTGCACCAAGAACTTTGTTTTCGCTACCGAGAATACAACTAATGCAACCCATATACAGAAAAATGCAATCATATGAGTAGATGTGAAATGTTCACCAAATACGAATACACCTAAAATCAAACTAATTGTTGGTGCAATATATTGTAAAAACCCTACCATATAAAGCGGAATAAGTTGGGCTCCTTTTGCAAAATAAAAAAGTGGCAATGCTGTAACAATGCCCGCCCCTATTAATAGTAATGTCGATAACATTGAAATCGAGCCAAATGAGCCGAAACCATGTACTCCTGTCATTACTAAATAAATAATCGCAAACGGCGTCACTAACATCGTTTCCATCGTAAGTCCAATTGTCGCATCATAGTTTAACAATTTTTTCGTTAATCCATATAATCCAAATGAAAGGGCAAGTGATAAAGAAACCCATGGAATAGCCCCGAAACGTACTGTTAAAATGATAACCCCTACTCCAGCTAAACCAACTGCAACGTATTGCCAAAAGTTTAACTTTTCCTTTAAAACGACTGTACCAAGTAAAATACTAATAAGCGGATTAATATAATAGCCAAGACTTGCTTCAATGACATGATTATGATTAACGGCCCATATGTAGACAAACCAGTTTCCGCTAATCAAGACTGAAGCTATTGTTAACGACATTAATAATTTAGGTCGTTTAAAAAGATTCACGAACTCTCCAATAAACTGACGAAATCTCTTCGTAACACCTAATACGATTAACATAAACACGAATGCCCAAACGATGCGGTGTGCTAATATTTCATCTGCTGGGACTTCCTCAACCCATTTCCAATAGATTGGTAGTATTCCCCACATCGTATACGCACCAGCCGCATATATAATCCCTTTTTTTTGCTCTGCTGATTGACTCCCCATCTTCCTTTTTCTCCTCTTCTCATTTTTTCTCCATTATACGTTCCCACGTGCTCACTTTACCAATAATCAATCTGCATTTCTTTCGACATTTCTCATGCAAGGAATAATAAACATACCGTTATTACAACAAGTAACGGTATGCCGAAAACAAATTTCTTTTTATGAGTTTTATGATGAAACATATACATACCAATCCAAGCTCCAACTGCTCCCCCAGCTGCTGCTGATAAAAACAACGTACTTTCTGGCGTTCTCCACTGCTTCTTCTTCGCTTTTCGTTTATCAAGCCCCATAAGGCTAAAAGCTATAACGTTAATCATAATAAAATAAATCCATTTCATCGCTTTCTCTCCCTATGAAAAATTCGCTTAATGGTAACATGAAAAAACGATGGAAACAACTGAAGAACACTTTTTATTAATTCGTTACCTTCATATTTACATAGCCAATCAAAAGACTAATTATAGCTATTAAATAGAAAGATGTTATGGGCAAGATCCTTATATTTCATTCCCTTCACCCACTACCATAGCATCGAAAAAACTTCTCTCAATCACTTTTTCATCAAAGTGAAGAACTACAATTAGCCCTACATATAAAGAAACGAAATTTAAAAACCATTCCCCATTATCATCCTTATTAGCTAAACATTTAAATATCTCTTGAAATTGCATACGCTCGTCTATAGCAACAACCGGTCGCACACCAAAATATTTCAATACGAAATGTAAATCAAGCTGCACGGATAAGGATAAAATATACTTTAATAGCTCCGTATAATGAGCAACATTTTTTTCACTATATAACTTCACAAGCTCTTGATGTAAAGTAGAAATCGATAATTCTTCTTTAGTCACTTTTGTTGCTTCTATCATTTCAATCATCTTTTTCATATTCATTACATTTACCCCTCCTGTTGCAAAACAAAAGCCAAAGTGTATTTATTTTATAATCAGCAATAATTGAGTATTTCTCGCCTCTCTTTCTTCTTCACTTACTAAGTCATACTTTTTTAAAAGGTGAAATACATCATTTAACATTTCTTGTGAGTGATTACCTTGCAAAAATTTTTTTAACCCTTTAAAAATATCTTCAGATAAAAAAATCTTTTGACTTTCAAGTTTATTCATTACATCTTCAATAGAATGATCGATATTACACGCCATAAAAAATTCCTCCTCTATCCTTTATAAATAATATCTTCTGCTAACGATGTAAACACTTCTCCAACAAGAGAATCTTCATCATATACAGATGAACCGCTATTTTCTTCACGTTTTGCAAAAGGTACTTGTGCGATTACTTCTGTTTGCAATTGTTCTGCTAACATTTCGCCTCCGCCTTTTCCAAACAGATAATTTTTCGATCCATCTTGTTCTTCATAATAAGCCATGTTTTCCACAATACCTAAAATCTCGTGTTTCGTATGTTTTGCCATTACGCCTACTCTAGATGCTACGAATGAAGCTACATTATGTGGTGTTGTAATAATAATTTCTTTCGCCTGCGGAATCATTGCTGCAACATCAATAGCAACATCTCCTGTACCAGGTGGTAAATCAAGAAGTAAATAATCTAATTCTCCCCAGTGCGTATTCGCAAGGAAATTTTGAATCCATTTATTTAACATCGGTCCGCGCCACATAACCGGATTATTTCCTTCTGTAAAAAATCCCATCGACATGATTTTAACACCGTGACTAATAACTGGAATTGCTGTTTGATCAATCATCGTTGGTTTTTGATTCGTTTCCATCATAGCTGGAATGCTAAAACCATATATATCTGCATCTAATATCCCCACTTTTTTGCCCATACGAGCTAAAGCTGTTGCAAGATTAATTGTTACAGTTGATTTTCCGACTCCACCTTTTCCGCTCGTTACAGTAAGAAATCGTACTCCTGAATCAGGACGAAGCATGCTCGGCATACCAGTTTCTGTTCTACTATTTTTCTTTAACTTTTCTGTTAGCGCAGCTCGTTCTTCTTGTGTCATAGAACCAAACGTCAAATCTACTTTAGATGCACCTATTGCATGCAGAGACTCTTCCACATCTTGTTGAATTTTTGCTTTTAACGGACAACCTTGAATCGTTAGCACTACTTCAAGTTTAACCTCTGTTCCATTCATTTGTATATTTCTAACCATGTTTAACTCTACAATACTTTTGTGTAATTCTGGATCCTCTACATGTTTTAACGCATTCATTATTTGTTCTTGAGTAAGCATAGAACTCATCCCTTCTCGTATTCTAATTTATCCGACTTTAACTAATAATCAGTGGGGGATGAAGACCCCCCCACTGATTAAAGTTTCACTTTATATACAACATCTTCTTGTCATTGCGAGAAACACTTATTATCCACCACTAACAGGCGGGATAAATGCGACGATATCTCCAGCTTGTATCATCTCGTCATTCGTTACAAACTCTTCATTAACAGCCACCATCACTCTATCAAGCGATTGTAAACTATAGTTTGCTTTGAGCCATTCTTTTAATTGCTGCACTGTCATTTCTTGTTTTTCGGAAATTACGAATCGATCTAATCCGACTTCCTCACGCAAATTTGCAAACAGTAAAATTGTAATCATTTTCTCATTCTTCCTTCTTCGGTTTTCCTGCTGGATATGGTGTATTTTCAAGTTGATCGCCAATCCACATCGTCCCATCTTCCCAAAATTCTTTTTTCCATATTGGGACGATTCGCTTTATACGTTCAATTGCGTATTCATTCGCTTCATAAGCTACTTTACGATGCGGTGATGAAACTGCAATGACTACCGCAATATCCATTATTTCTAGCCGGCCTACTCGGTGAGTAATTGCTACTTTTGCATCCGGCCATCTTTCACTAATTTCTTCACCAATTCTCATAAGTTGCTTTACTGCCATCGGTTTATATGCTTCATACTCTAAATGTAGCGTTCGTTTTCCTTTTGTTAATTCTCTCACTGTACCAATAAAAGTTGTAATCGCACCTGCGTCTCTTCTTGCAACCTTATTTGTTACTTCTTCAACTACAATCGGTATATCTACAATTTCAAATAGCACTTGTCCCATTAGAATCACCTCTCACTTTATAAAATGTCCAAGGCCATTCACTACCTTCGTTATCTTCCAACAAGAGAACATCTACGAACATATCTTTTTTATACCCTCTCGTACCACCTGGAAGTACAATAAATATATTTGTCTCTGCTAGGGAAGAAACTGAGCTAGATTTATCAAACCCTGACGGATAAGCGATTAACTGCCCTTCGTTATATGTTAGTTTTCCTCGTACAAATCTTGTAAATGGATTTGGCTTTAAAAAGTCTTCTCCTAATAACGCTTTTTCTCTTTTTACATATGCTTTTTCACTAAACATATACGTTCGAATACAAGGTCTTACAAACAATTCAAATCCTACGTAACAAGCAGATGGATTTCCTGATAAACCGAATAATAACTTGCCATTTAATTGCGCTACAGTCGTAACACTTCCTGGCCTCATTGCAACTTTATTGAAAAGAACTGATGCGCCTAATTTTTCATATATAGCTGGCAAATAATCGTAATCCCCTACTGATACACCACCTGTTGTAATGAGCATATCTACTTGGCTTAATGCTTCTTTTACAGCTGTGAAACATGTATAAAAATCATCGCTAAACTTCCCAAAATATTTTACTCTTCCGCCTGCTCTTCGGATTTGAGACAATATCATATACGTATTACTATTTCGGATTTTCCCTGGCTGTAATGAATTGTTTACATCCAGTAATTCACTGCCAGTCGCTAATAGTCCAACTACAGGCTTTCTCGCAACTGGCACCTCGCTATACCCAAACGTAGCAAGAAGAGCTGAAATACCTGGATTAATGTATGTTCCTTTCTTTGCAAGAACCGTTCCTTTACGAGCATCTTCCCCTTGAAAAGAAATATTATCGCCCGTTTTGAATGACCGTTTCAATTCCATATACTTACTGCCAGCCTCCTCATATTGACGAGTCAGCTCTAGCATAACAACCGCATCACATCCACTCGGAATCTGTGCTCCCGTCATAATTCGAACTGCTTGAAACGGACCTACTTTCTCATCGAATAGCGATCCTGCACCAATTTCACCCACTACTTCAAATACAATTGGCGTTTCATAACTTGCTAAGTTCGTATCTTCTGCTCTAATAGCAAACCCGTCATACGGTGAACGATTAAATGACGGCACATCATGGTCAGCTACTAAATCCTCTGCTAATATACGTCCGTAAGCTAATTCAATAGGCAGTAGCTCCTTTAAGCCGTTATGAGCAAATCCCATCACTTTACGAACAGCCTCTTCAACTGTGATTGGTACTCTTCTTTCCATTGTTGACAACCCTTTCTATTAGCCGAATACGCGATAATATAGTTGTTTCGCTTTCGAAATATCATTTGTGCCATGAATAAAAACACGACCATCCCGAAAAACAACGATGCGGTACTCATCTAATTGGCAAGATAGTAAATACGGATTCCGATCTACTTCCCCCACTTTTTTTAATACTTTTTCTATATCATCAAAATTGTATTTTCTATTGTCTACTGGTCTAATTTGAACTGTATTTCTTCCGCATAAAGCAGCTACCTTCGTTTGATTTTCGTATAATAAATAAGGATAAATGCGATTCAAACCGCATGAAGAGCAATTGTCTGTCTTGATTTTCCCTAGTTTTATAAAATGGTTTTGATTACTCCATATATCAAATATGAAAAATGTTTTTCTAATTGCTGCAAAATCTTCTACTAAAATTTTGAGTGCTTCCGCCACTTGATATGCTGCGACGATTTGTACAGTCGGGCTAATAATTCCAGCTGTATCACACGTCACACCTGTAACTGGAACGTTCTTCAGCACACAATGTAAACACGGTGTCTCTTGCGGAATAATTGTACAACTCATACCGTACGAGCCAACGCAAGAACCATATACCCACGGGATATTATGTTTTTGTGATAAGTCATTTATTATAAATCGGATATCGAAATTATCTGTTGCATCAACGATTACATCGACATTTTCTAATAGCCCTTCCAAGTTTTCTACACACGCATCCATTACGAAAGCATGTATTTGTACTTCCGAATTAAGTTTTTCTAGCCGATTTTTAGCAGCGATTGCTTTTGGCAATTTCTCTCTTGCATCTTGTTCAGAGTACAATTGTTGCCTTTGTAAATTACTCCATTCAACGTAATCACGATCTATGATCGTCAACTTACCAATACCTGCACGTACGAAACTTTCGGCACTTGCACTTCCTAATGCGCCTACTCCTACAATTAACACATGTTTATTTCGAATTTTTTCTTGCCCTCTACTCCCAATTGGTTTAAACAAATGTTGTCGTGAATACCGCTCAGCCATTACATACCCTTCCTCTCACAAACTCTATTTCATATTAGAATGTTGTTTTTGATAACAAGCAAAGTACGCAAATCCAACAAAACCAGCTCCGCCAATTACATTTCCGATAAAGACAGGAACAAAATTTTTAGCAAGATCCATCCATGTGAGATGACCTGCAAAAATAACTGCTGAGATGACAAACATATTTGCTACCACTTGCTGAAATCCAATCACTACAAATGCCATTATTGGAATCCAAATTCCGATTATTTTTCCGACAAAATCACTCGTCCCATAAGCGAGCCAAAGCGCCAAACAAACGAGCCAATTACACCCAATTGCTAAAATTAAAGTTCTCCCAAATGATTCGTGTAACTTGCCTTCCGCTATCGCTACTGTTTTATTTAAATAATCCCCTTCTGTTAATCCGCCAAGATGACCGAAACAATACGCTACGAAAATAGCTCCTACAAAATTCATGAAAGTAATCCAAATCCAGTTATTTAGCACACTAACCAATGTAATTTTCTTTGCATATAGCGCCATAGACAGTGACATCATATTTCCGGTAATTAATTCTCCTCCCGCTAATACAACGAGCATGAGTCCAACAGGAAAAACCGCTCCTCCTAAAACATTTACTAAACTCCCCCAGCGCTCAGGCAAATTACCTAAAACGCGAATGTTAAGTAAAAAACCTAGCGAAATAAACGCTCCTCCTAAAAAACCGAGAATAAGCATTGCTGGCAAGGTCTGACTTACTTTTTGAACACCGGCCTCAATAACAAGCTCAGCAATTTGTTCCGGTTTATGAAATGCCATTACCAATTCCTCCATTTTCTCCAAATAAAAAAGCAGCTTCAAAAAACCTCCTCAAAATAAAGGTTTTTGAATGCTGCTTAATTTCTCTGCACATCTTTTACAGAGAGATCAACCATCACTTTTACTATAAAATAGAAAATCTACAATTCTTGTACACCTTCCATTTTTCACTTTTATGTCAACTTTATATTAACCACCGATATGTGACATTTCAATTTTAGGCATAGCTTTTTTATTACTATTACTTAACCGTTCATCTGAATAACGATCTTCTCGGTTGTTCCATATGTCGCGTACGACATCTGTTATTTCCTCGTCAGTGTAGTCAGATCGAAGCAGTTCTCTCAAGTCATTTCCTTTAGAAGCGAATAAACAAGTATATAATTTTCCTTCTGCAGAAATACGAGCTCTCGTACATGAAGAGCAGAAAGAATCTGTTACTGATGAAATAACACCTATTTCTTCATCACTTCCAATATAACGATAGCGAGTCGCAACCTCACCTGCATAATTCGCTTCTATTCGTTCTAATGGCATAACTTGATGAATCATATTTACTATTTCTTGTTTAGATACGACCTCTTTTAACTCCCAACCATTATAATTTCCAACGTCCATATACTCAATAAAACGAAGAATATGTTTGTTTTCCTTAAAGTATTGTGCCATCTGCAAGATGTCCTGTTCGTTTTTCCCCTTTTGAACGACCATGTTTATTTTAATTTTCATTCCAACTTCAGCTGCAGCTTGTATGCCTTCCAGAACCCTTTGTACTTTGCTTCTATTACCATTTAAATAGAAAAACCGCTCTTCTTCTAAGGAATCTAAACTAACTGTCACACGTGATAAACCCGCCTTATATAAATCAGGAGCAAACTTTTTAAGTAACGATCCATTAGTTGTTAAACCGATATCCTCCACACCATCTATTTTATTCAGGCGCTCGATAAGCTGCGGAAGACCTCTTCGAAGTAAAGGTTCTCCGCCTGTAATCCGTAATTTTCTAACACCTAAAGAAACGAAAATACGCGTTATCCTTTCAATTTCATCAAAAGATAAAATTTTATCATTAGACAAAAACGAGTAATCAGGACCAAATATTTCTTCTGGCATACAATATCGACAGCGAAAATTACAGCGATCAGTAACTGAAATACGTAAATCCTTTAACGGACGTTGTAGTTTGTCTAATGTGACAGATTTCATATTTATTGCCTCGCTTTTACTTATTTTATATTTAAAACACGCTCCGGATGCGTATATACATTTAAGGATTCATTCCGAATAAATCCTATCGTAGTAATACCTAATTCTTCAGCTAGCTGTAAAGCCAACTCAGTTGGAGCTGATTTTGACAGTATAATTTCACAACCAATTTTTGCAACTTTCAATAATATTTCCGAAGAAATACGACCGCTAAAAACAATGATTTTATCTCTTATAGAAATATTATTTTTTAAACAATAACCGTAAATTTTATCTAACGCATTATGCCTTCCGATATCCATTCGACTTAAAATAATACCATTCACATTACACAAAGATGCATTATGAACGCCCCCTGTATGACGAAATGTCTCCGCAGATTGCTGCATTTCTTTCATTAATCGAAAACAGTCTTCTGCAGTAACCTGTACATGGACGCCATTCATTTTCTTTGCACTTAGTGCATCATTTGCAAAAACAAACCCTTGTCTACTCATACCACAGCATGAAGTAATATAACGTTTATTTTGCATTTGTTCGTAATACGGATTTACTTTTGCCGTCGTGACATGTACAAATCCTTCTTTCTCTTGTACCCATATGTCATCAATATCTTCATACTTCCGAATGATTCCTTCAGATGCTAAGAAGCCTATTACCATATCTTCTATATATTCTGGAGTACTAACCATTGTAACAAACTCCTGTCCGTTCATTTTAATCGTGACTGGAAACTCTGTTACAATGCTGTCCTCTATATGTTTAAACGCCCCTTGTTCATAACGAAAGATTTCTCTTTCTACCTGTATCGGTTTCACGATCAGTATCCTTCTCTCACGTTATATTTTTATCAAAAACAAATACCGAAACTGCAATATCTTCTTCTACTTTCATATCTGAAAACAAATTCACTAATTTCGCTCCAACAAGTTCCTCCAAATGTTCACGGGAATTTGCAGCATACACTTCTTGAATCATTTTCGTTCTAGCCATATGAACCATTTCCGCACCGTCCATCGTACTTGAAATGAATTTTTCAGTAGGTGTTAAGTTTCCGTAAAGAGTCGCAATCGCCATATTTTCAGCGAAAACAGTATGAATTCGTTCTGGCCCTTTTCCGAAAAGTTCCTTTCGAAGTTTTCGAATCATATCATTAAATTCATGTACTTTTTTTGACATACAATTATACCTCCCAAAAAAACCTCATTTTACTTTATTATATATTTTACCAAAATGAGCCTTCCGCCCAAACTATTTCGTACAAACATTTGGGCGAAAAGGTTCACTTCATGAAGTTTATTCTTCTTGTAATCCTTTTCCCATACCTTTTAAGAAATGAAGCCCAAACCCGATAGCACGGTTAATATCTGGGTCTTTCAATACTTTCATAAGATCGAATACCCCTACTTTTTTATTACTCTCTAGATGTTCATTGCCTTTTTCTAGCCCTACTAATAAGCTACCTATAAGCTTTTTCGTAAGCTCCGGATCAAGTTCTGTTAAAGCACCCGCAGCCCCCATCATATTATTAATTAAATTTGTAACGGGCTCACGAGTCACTTGACCAAGAACAATCTTTGCGATTGGTTCTTTCGCCTTTAGCATAGAATTTGCTGCTTCTAACATGCCAATATCATTCAATTCCCCTACTATATTAAACATTTGATTTAGAGCGTCTTCATTATTAGCTAGAAGCTCTTTTAAATCATCTAATTTTTGCTGTTTTACTTCTTCCTCAGTTAATTCTTGTTTTTGAATCATTTTTATAGGTGCAGCCATATTTTTCTCCTCCTACTTATCCGTTACATGCACATACCCTGGACGTGCCCACTTACGATGTACCTCAATACCAGATTGAGGATGACGTTTTTTATTACGCGGGTTCGCTTTTGGCATCGGATTTTCGCCATCAACTTCCAGCACTTCCATACGCACTTTCGTCTGTTTATAAGCAGGTGTGTTCGTACGCGTATCAACGGCAGGACCTGTTAAGAAATTAATTGCTGTTTCATTATCTGTAGAGTTCATCGGTAAATATAACTCATTCGCTTTTACACGATCTGTTACAAGTGCACGTAATTTTAGCGCTCCAAACGGAGAGACAAGACGGACTAATGAACCAGTTTTTACTCCACGTTCTTTTGCAAGTGCTGGAGAAACTTCAACGAAAACGCCAGGCACTTTCGTTTGAATACCTGTTGATTTATTTGTCATATTCCCTTCATGGAAGTGCTCAAGCATACGACCATTGTTAATATGAAGGTCGAACTCAGCTGGGAATTCAGCTGGGCGCACCCAGTCAGCAATCGCAAAACGAGCTTTTTTATCCGGGAAGTTAAATCCATCTTGGAAAAGAAGCGGTGTATTCGTTCCATCAAAACTTCCCCAATGGAAACTATTCCATCCTTCCAATACTTCATAGTTTGCTTGTGAAAATAGTGGTGATAAACTTGCCATTTCAGCAAAAATTTCACTTGGATGACTATAACTCCAGTTTGCACCTAATTTATTCGCAACTTCCTGCACAATCCACCAGTCTGGCTTCGCATCTCCAAGCGTAGGAAGAACTTGATATAGTCTTTGAACACGACGCTCTGTATTTGTGAAAGTACCTTCTTTTTCAAGAGATGGCGCTGCTGGTAATACAACATCTGCATATTGAGCCGTTTTAGATAAGAAAACATCTTGCACAACGAAGAAATCAAGGCTTGATAATATTTCATGTACATGATTCGCATTAGAGTCTACAAGAGCCATGTCTTCTCCGACAAGATACATAGCTTTCATTTTCCCTTCGTCAATCGCGTGAAGCATTTCAATATTATTCAGACCTGGTTCGCTATTAATTTTCACTCCATAAGCCATTTCAAATTTCGCACGTTCTATATCGTTCGTAACGTGTTGATATCCAGGAAGCCATCCTGGTAAAGTACCCATATCACAAGCACCTTGTACGTTATTATGACCTCGAAGCGGATATGCACCAGCGCCTGGACGACGATAATTACCTGTTGCAAGTAGTAAGTTTGAAATCGCAGCGGAAGTATCAGATCCACCTGTATTTTGCGTTACCCCCATTCCCCAAAGGATACATGTACCATCTGCATCACGAATCATTTCAGCCATTTGAATCATTGTTTCTTTTGAAATACCAGTCATTTCTTCTGCATATTCAAGTGTATATGCTGTAAGGCTCTCTTTGAAATCTTCAAAGAAATTTACATTCTCATCAATAAATCGTTGATCGTGCCAGCCTTGATCAATCATATATTTCGTAACAGCCATTAACCATACTTGATCTGTTCCTTGTTTTGGACTAATAAAGACATCTGAACGCTCTGCCATTTCTGTTTTACGAAGATCAGCCACAATTAATTTTTGTCCGTGTAATTTATGTGCACGTTTAATACGTGTAGCTAAAACAGGATGACCTTCTGTCGGATTACAACCTACAATAATAACAAGACCAGATTGTGCAATATCTTTAATCGTTCCAGCATCTCCGCCCATACCAATTGTACGGAATAATCCGTCTGTTGCTGGTGATTGACAATAACGTGAGCAGTTATCAATATTATTCGTTTCAAATACTTGTCGAGCTAATTTTTGAATCACATAATTATCTTCATTCGTAATTTTAGATGAAGAAATAAAACCGATAGCATCTTTACCGTACTCTTCTTTAATCGATCCTAATTTACTTGCAACTACATTCAACGCTTCTTCCCATGTAGATTCAACAAACGTTCCATTTTTACGAATTAAAGGTTTCGTAATTCGTTCTTTAGAATTTACGAAATCCCAACCAAATTTTCCTTTTACACAAGTAGAAATTGCGTTAACTGGCGCATCAGAAGAAGGTTGTACTTTAAGAATTTTACGCCCTTTCGTCCACACTTCAAATGAACAACCTACACCACAAAATGTACATACTGTTTTCGTTTTCTTCGTACGAGTATCACGCATGGCCGCTTCCACTTCTGATACCGCAAAAATACCGCTATATCCAGGCTCTACTTCTTTAATTAAATCTACCATCGGTTCAAGAATATCTGGCTTTAGTCCCGTCATAAATCCAGCTTCACCGAGCATCGTTTTCTCCATTAAAGCGTTACAAGGACAAATGGTTACACATTGACCACAACTAACGCATGAAGAATCATTAATATTTACTCCTTCATCCCAAATCACTCGTGGTCGCTCCGCTTCCCAGTCTATCGATAACGTTTCATTTACTTGTAAGTTTTGACACACCTCAACACATTGACCACATGCAATACATTGGTTAGGATCATAGCGATAAAACGGATGCGTCATATCAACTTCACTTACATCTACTTTCGGTTCATAAGGATATTTTTGATGTTCGATTTCCATTAATTCTGCTGTATTATGCAGTTTACAGTTCCCATTGTTGTTGTCACATACTGTACAGTATAATAAATGATTTTCTAATAACCGATCCATCGCCTCTGTTTGTGCTTCTTTCGCACGAGTAGAGTTACGTTCAATGTTCATACCTTCTGTCGCTACTGTCGAACAAGAGCGCATTAACTTTCCGTCAACTTCTACAATACAAGTGTCACATGTTTGAATAGGATCTACTTCTGGCACGTAACAAATTTGCGGATGTTCAATCCCGTTCTCATTTATAACACCCAATATCGTTGAACCGGGCTCCGCTGTATACTTTTTTCCGTCAATTGTAATATGAACCATGTTGTTATTCATGGTCTTTCCCCCTTTTTGAGAATAAAAAAACTCCACCACGAAAATATACGCACCACATTTCGGCACGTTATTATCATGGTGGAGTAGTTTATTAGCACATCTTGCTAAAATACCAATCCATTTATTCATAAATAAAACGATAGAGTCATAACAGGTCATATCACGATTCCATCTTTAACACTATAATTATAGCGTTAAAGTTAAAAATATACAATATAAAATTTAAACTACGCATATGTCCGTATGGAACTATCCATAATAACCCATATAAAGTGAAACTTTAATCAGCCCTCACCAATCGGGATAAAACATAACAAGGAGTAAGCAAACAAATGGGGTCTTTTAATAAATGGATTCGTGGTGAAAAATCTTTTTCTACCCAAGAGCAAGCTGATCACACATTAAATAAATCTATTTCTTCTTCCCTTTCCCTTAATTTAAAGCACTTGTCCAAACTGTTTAGCGGTATTCCAGAATTAATAACACGCAATTTTCCATTAAAAAACGGACAGGAAGCTGCACTTATATATATGGAAGGACTTGTAGACAAAACTGTTATTAACGTAAACATCCTTCGTCCTCTCTTATTTAAAGAGTGGAATGAAGACGATTTTTGGGAAGCCTCTGTTTCTATCGGAAATATTAAAAAGATTGAGCAGTGGACAGACATTGAACAATCTCTTTTACACGGCAAAAGTATTTTATTTATAAACGGACAATTATCCGCTTTAGAGCTTGATACGCAAGCGGCACCAAAAAGGAGCATTGAAGAGCCTACAACAGAGAGCTCCATAAAAAGCTCACACGAAGGATTTAATGAAGTAGCGAGCGACAGCCTTGCACTTATTCGTCGATATATTCCAAATCGCGAGTTGAAAGTGAAGGAATTCACTGTTGGTGAACGAGCTACTTCAAAGGTTTTTTTGCTTTATCTAGCAGATGTTGCGGACGAAGATGTCGTAAAAGAAATGGCATCCCGTATCGAATCAGTAAAAGTGGATGCGATTCTTACTACTGGTGAATTAGAGGGGTTTGTTGAAGATAATTCCTTTACTCTCTTTCCGCAATTATCAATAACTGAACGCCCTGACACAACAGCACATCATATTCTAGATGGGCGAATTGCTGTTGTTGTAGATCGTTCACCAGGCGTATTAATAGGACCCATGACTTTTTCAGCTTTTTTTCAGACGATAGATGATTACAGCTTCAGGCCAATGATTCCATCTTTTATACGATTACTTCGTTTCACTGGATTATTTATTGCAATTTTTGCTCCTGCTCTTTATATTGCTATGATTTCCTTTCATTATGAAGTGATTCCACTTAAATTATTGTTAACGATTGGAGAATCTCGAGCTAAAATTCCTTTTCCTCCTATATTAGAAGCACTTTTGATGGAATTAGTACTTGAAATGCTCCGCGAAGCTGCAGTTCGGCTTCCTGGTCCCGTTGGACAAACGATTGGCGTCGTAGGAGGGATTGTTATCGGACAAGCTGCAGTTCAAGCAGGAATAGTAAGTAATGTCATGGTTATCGTCGTATCTATTACTGCAGTCGCTTCTTTCATCATCCCTAATCTAGAAATGTCTGCAGGAATTCGACTTCTTCGCTTCCCAATGATGATAATTGCCTCTTTATTTGGTGTCATTGGTATTATGGTTGGGATGGCAATCATTATTATTCATATACTTTCTATGGAATCTCTCGGTGTTCCTTATGGTAGTCCTTTTTCTCCGTTATTTGCTTCGGATTTAAAAGATATTCTTATACGTTTACCATGGAAAATAATGAAGAAGCGCCCACTATCCCTTAACTTAAAACAAGAGAATCGACAACGCGATATAGAAGGAACGGAGGAAGAGAAGTGACAAAGCGTGCAAAGAGGGAGATTAGTTTATTTCAATACATTTTAACGATTAGTGGTGTTCAAGTAGGATTCGGTGTCCTTACACTTCCTCGTGAAGTTGCACAAGGGGCGAATACAGATGGATGGATTTCTATTATTATTGGATGCGCTATCACTACTTTAGTCAGTTTATGTATTGTAAAAATTATGGAAAAGCATCCTGGATATACTTTACTTGATGTGCTGACTCGTTATCTTGGAAAGTGGCTAGGAAGAATAGGAATGATTTTTTGGATTTTATATGCTGTACTTGCAGCAGTTTCCTTAGTTTTTTCCCTCCTGTATGTTATTCACATTTGGATTTTACCTAGATCTCCTATGTTTTTAATTATGATTTTGCTTTCTATTCCAATGCTTATGCTTGCATGTAAAGGTGTACTTATTATTAGTCGCTTTGCCGTTTTCACTGTGATTTTTACCCTTTGGATGCCATTACTATTGTTTATTCCTCTTAAAGATGGTCATTGGATATATCTTCTTCCCTTTCTAAAGGAAGGATGGATACCAGTTGTAACCACAGTGAAATCAACTATCATTGCGTTTCTCGGATTCGAGTTTGCATTCGTCCTTTATCCCTATCTAACTAACAAATCAGCTGCAAAAAAAGGAATCGTTATTGCAAATATGATTACGTTATTTGTTTACCTACAAGTCACGTTCGTTTCTTTCGTTTATTTTAGTCCAGACGGAATAACAAAGTTTTTATGGCCCACTCTTTCTCTTGTTACACCATTTCACTTTTCATTTCTTGAACGGTTTGAAATTATTTTTTTATCTTTTTATCTCTTCATTATTTTTGATTCTTGCATTCCTTACATTTTTACTGCTTCAGATGGAATCAATCAATTACTTAACAAAAAAGGGAGTTCCTTACCTATTTGGTTTTTATTATTCGGGTGTATTGTTGTCTTATTCTTTTATATCCCTTCCTCTTACCAAATAAGTGCGTTGCGAGAATTTTGGGGAACTGCCAGTTATTTTATCGTTTTTCTATTCCCAGTCGTATTTCTCTTATACATGACACTTTATCAGCATTGGAAAAGGAGAAAAATTTAAATGAGGCGCTTTATTCATTTCACTATACTTTGCTTTCTCATAACCTTATTAACAGGCTGTGGAGATCGGCTAGACTTAGAAAAACAATCCATTTCATTAATTTACGGTTTTGACGCAAAAGCAAAAGGAAAATTAATTGTGTACCACGTAAATCCTATTTTTAATGAAGACGTAGAAAAAAAGTACGAAACACATGAAGCGAAAGTACGTACACCTCGAGAAGCCAAAGCAGCGTTTAATAGTTCAAGTAGCGGTTTAGTATCTACAGAAAAGTTACAGCTCATTTTATTTAGCACGAAATTTTTAAAACAAGAAGGGGCTATGCCCTACCTTGATGTTTGGTATCGCGATTCTAAAAATACTGGAAACATGCGCATGGTTGCAGTAGACGGGCCAATTTCTTCTGTTATATATAATAACTTTAAAGATAAACCTGCTCTTCCTGAGTATTTAACAGATTTAATTAATACAAATAAATTATACAATCGGACAGTTTTCACACCATTTCATGAATTTCATAGGCAAACGTTTAATAAAGGTATAACACCTGCTATTTCAGAAATAAAAAAAGGAAAAAAAGATGTTATCGTTACAGGCTCTGCACTATTAACTTCTCGCGGAATTTATAAGATGTCTTTAAATCGCTATGAAAGTGCCCTTCTGCTCATGTTGCAAAAAAAAGCTAATATACCCGTTTCACTTACAATGAAAATCCCTTCTCATTCAGTTGAAAGTAATAGTCATCTAAAAGATACAGAAGGTGAAGATTTCGTAACAATAAACGTTCTTAGCATAAATCGTGATATCCATACAGACTATAGCGATAACCGCTTCAAATTTAATGTTAAAATGGATTTAAAAATTGCTGTATCTGAACTTACATTCAATATGGATATAGACAAAGATAGAAAGAAATTAACTTCTCTTATTACAAAACAACTAAACAAAGATTTGAACGATTTAATCCACAACATTCAAAAACATCAGCTTGATCCATTCGGATTTGGTGATTATGTGAGAGCGTTTCAATATAAAGAATGGGAAAAAGTTGAAGACGATTGGCCGAGTGTCTTTTCAAAAGCTAACGTGAAAGTAGCACCTACGATTAAAATTTTAGAAAATGGGATTATTAAATAGCAAAACACGCTACTTGTTCTTATACGTTTAAAGAACAAGTAGCGTGTTTTCATTTTTATTTTGAAAATTCCTGTATAGTTACGCTTCTGTTTCCGGTTCTTCGTTTTCCACTTCTTCCAATCTTTGCTGCTCCGCAAGCTCAGCTGAAATCATTCCATAATAAATTTCTGGATACAATCCAAATATTTGATATACACTTCCTAAAAACGGCATCGGAATCCCTCTTTTCTAAAGTTGTATTGCCACTTTTAAGGATTCCCTATTCATTCATTATACATTCGTTTTTGGCGTTTCCTCTTCATCATGAACGCTTAATAAATTTTGCCACTTTTTATAAGGAGCACTATTTGGATCTACATAACCTTTCGCGTACGAACGATCCCACAATTGTTTAATAAACATTTCTTTCTCTTTCTTTGCAACCATATCGGCACCTGTACCGTAATAGTTTTGGAAATATAACTCAATTTCATCAAGGAATAACCTTAATAATTCATCAGAAGTTTCTTCTAACGTTGGGTCATACTTTGCTTCACGGTCATACATTAAAATCATATCTAAAATATTATGGACATGCTCTTTACGAAGCCATCTAATATCTTGCGCACCTAATACAAATGGATGTGTATATAAATGTCCACCTTGTATCATCGCCTTTTCTTGTTCTTCTTCAAATCTGGATAAGATATTTTCATAAATGAACGGATTATGAAGCAACGCTCTATGCAATTTGTAACTTTCGCTTGAAATATTTTTCCCCATCGACTGAATTAAGAAACTACGTCCAACGCCGTTATATTGATACACGAATTGACCATCAACAGCAACTAAACTAATCCAGCGATACATATACGCGTATAGAAGAGCTCGATTACATTTATCATAATCTAACTTCGTTTGCGTTGCATTTAAGTCTGGCATGAATGCTGGTAAGTGCCAATACTTATCTAAATGCGGTGTTAAACTAGATTTTTTACTATTCAACTTGTTTACACGGCGATAGTACGACTGAAAATAATCACCTTTATCATTCATAAATCCATTTGCAATATGTCCAGACGAAAGCTTAGGAAAGTCTTGTAGTGATAAACCGTAATGTGCACGATAACAAATGACTTCAAATGGCGAGAAAGCTTCATTTACTGTATCTTTTTCTTTAAACATTTCTTGCATTAATTCCTCTTGCAGTTCTTTCTTTAAAGATGGATGTATGCCCCAATATTGTAATTCCCTATGATGAGAAACTTTCGGCACGAATGGACTTGCTAAATGGAACAAGTCTTCAATTTTTTCACGAACATATTCATCACGATCACGATTCTTATAATCCGCTTCTTTTCGTAATGCTTCAACGATGTTCAGCTCTAATTTATCGCGATAGCGTATTTGTAATTCATCGTAACAATAGTTTAGTATGTGCTCACGATAAAAGTCTTCTACCTTTTTCGATTGAATTTCTTCTGTTTTCGCATCCCGGCAATATTCCCCGTATAAGCTCATATAAATTTCTGCTGATATATCTTTCGGTAATACACCTAAATTTAAATGTTGTTGCATATCTTGCCATATCTTTTCTTGCAACTTCTCTTCAGCTAATACGTATACATTCGTTGGGTTTGTTTTTCCTTCAAATTCCTTGCTTCGTTTTTGAATTTCGAACAATAAATTTTCACGTGTTTCATGTAAATTATCAAAAAACCTTTCCCAATATTGAATCATTTTATTAACTGCTTGATATAGCGATTGATACACGAGTTCTAATAGCATTTCTTTACGGTATTCGTTTAATTTGTGTACGTACTGCGTTACAATATCTTCAAATTCCTTTTTAAATAAACGCTGCTGGTTATTAATCATTTTTCCAAACCAGCCTTGTTGTTGCGCAATTTCTACTCGACGTACAGCTGTTACCGTTCCATCAATGTTACTCACATTAAATTTCTTATCGTAATTTTGAATTAAATTACGCTTTTGTTCATTATTTTCATGTAGTCGATTCATTTTTTCCACTAACTGCTTTCGAATTTCATACAACATAAAACGAGCTGCTACTGGATGAACTGGATCTGTTTTCTTTAAAAACCATGTATTTAATTGATATGACTGGCCTTCAGAACCACTCGGTGAAAAACGGTCTGATTCAATCATGTCATATAAAAGTGTCGTTACATGTTCATGTACACGGCTCGGAATCGCATACGCATATAAACGAACCGCATGATCGACCCTTGCTACTTCACCTTTCATTTGTTCCGTCATTTTCAGCTTGGCAGCCGAAATTTTACACTCATGCTGCAGACGATTTAATTCCTCGTCTTTTTGTACCGTACGCTGTACATAACTTTCTACAGCTTCTAAAAACAGTTTAGATTTCGCAACACCAACCTTGCCACCTTCTGCTCCTTCACGCGTTTCATTGTACATTTGTCTATAAAAAATATGAGCCTGCTCTGGACGAGTAGCAAGATGTTCTAAATCTTCTAAATAACTTTTCCCGCGCTCTGGCTTTTCACGCTGCATACCACGTTTTACATCTTGGTCATATCTATGCTTCTTCTCTTGAAACAATTGATCTAAATGAAGCCACGATTCATCTAAACCTTGCACGGCCCATTTTAAAGCACAATATTTTAACACATGCTCATATGGATAAATAATCTTTGCCGTTCCGGCCCCGCAATATCGCCCTTTCCCGCTTGATTCTGCTAATTGCTGAATTTGATTATCTTCCTGTGCAAAATGATTTGCAGACATCGGACTAAATAATTGTAAATAAATCGTATTTGCCATTTGCTCCATATAATCTGATAAATTATGCAGATGGTGTCCATGTAAATTTTCGTAATCGTATAAAAAACAATAATTGTACGGTAAATGGTGTTGTTTAATCGTGTGATTTGTTCTCCCATCCTCATCTACTTGATCCGGTCGATACTCTAATTCAATCGTAACCCCGCCGCGTTTGGATAGTTCTCCTGTAGAACCGAGCGTAATGGCATGTAATTCTTTTAACGAGGCATAGCCGTTTGCTTGCACCGTTTCAAACTCTTTCGCACTAACTGTTCTCGTCTTCACTAACACATCCGGCATTAGAAACGCACCACGTATTAAAATGTTGTGATGTTGCAGTTTTTTCCGAAGCATTTCACGTAAATATAATGCAATTTGTAGAAACATTCCTGAACCTGTTCCGCCCGCTAGTGATGTTACGATAATGACACGCACTCCATATTCTGTTTGATCGCTCGTAACTGGAAAAATCTTCTCGATTTCTTGCCAAAAAGACGTTAATTTATCTTCTTTCATCGCAGCACGTAACGCTAAACGGGAAATGACGCGTAACTGTCCTGCTCCTTCTGTTAATGGTTTATCAAGTATAGTTGGATCCATCGGAAACCACTCTGGAATCGTCGGATCTCCCGCAATATACTCCCTAGGTGTTTTACTAGAGCTCGTTTGCGTCTTAAACTTTCGAATATGATCGAATTTACTCAATGTATTGACATCTGTATCAAATACGTGCATTGCTACCTTTTTTCGACGCTCCTCAGGTAGTCTTTCATATATTTGATGTGTCACAGTACTACCGATTCCACCTAAACCAATTAATATTGTTGGAACTTGTAACGTCATGTGAACCACCTTCCTATTCTTGCTTGTTTGAAAAAAGGAGGGAAAAATAATACTCTCCTCTTTTCCCCATCTACTATTCACACTCGTATTTGTAAATCTCCTTACCATATCCTCTATCAATTACTAAAAGTTCATTTGGATATAGTGTCTTATGTTCCATTCCAACCTCATCCTCTGTTATAAACATCCCATCAATAATCATTCCTACTACTTGTGACTCTTTCGCTACAAATATCGATTTCGATCCTTTCTTTGCTATAAACGTAACGGATTGCACAGTCTTTCTTTCTGCTCTATACGGAATACCAAAATAATGTTTCCACCATTTATTTTTGAGTAACTCTGGCTCAGATTGATATAACCAATCTTTCGCTACCTCTTGATCCCATTCGTAATACAATAATGCTTTCCGGTGAAATCTTGGACGGACAATCCATCCTAAAACGATTATTCCTACTATTAACAGTAATAAAGTGATAGGAATAACAAACTTAAAAATAAGCGCATACTTTTCATAAAACGGCGCATTTTGAATATGGAGTGTTATATCTTTCTTTACTTTTGGTAATTTTGAATCCTGCACTACGATGGTAGCTTCTACGGTGCCGGTATCTGTAAAATTGAATGTGTCGGAGTAATGCGGTCGAGGATAAATGTAAATTTGATTACCATGCTGTTTTATTTCATAGTTGATGGATTGTTTAGATGTGACACCAGTAGATTTTAATAGTTTTTTTACAGCCTCTTCTGTCATCGGCTTATCATCTAACTGTGGTTGTATAATAAATGGTTTACTATTCTCTAAATTTGTTACTTTTTCTTCATAATCTTTCGTGACAGTTTGAAGTGATAATTTAGGCTTTTTCGTTGTTTCGATTTTAAATTCTTTCGTCTGTCTGTAAAACCCCTTTATGTTCATATGAACTTTCCCGCGTACTAATCCTTTAGTAAGCTTCGTTTCGTAATAAAATACATGTCTTTTATCGTCCCACTTCATCGCATATTGCTTCCCGTCTATTTCTACTTCTGCCTGAAAGTAAGAAGACTGAACTGGCAACTCAGTAGGTTTTGCTTCAATAACAGCTGTCACATCTTCATACATTTCCTCAACATTTTTTCTATCCTTATCCTCTTTGTCATAAGTAGAAACAGTATAGTTAAGCGCCGGTTCAACTAGTACTTGTAGTCCTTCTTTCTCAATATCCTGGTCCACCTCTATCGTATAAGTTCCTGGTTTAATAACTTCCTCATTTTCCGTACTGATATGAACTATATTTCCGAACAATTTCGCTTCTCCTGGTGCATGTATGGAAAAAGAAGATTGTAATTGTAACGGTTTAGAAATTTGTGTGACCTGATAATTAGACAAAGAAGGCGATTGTCGTACAAGCGTCATACGCTTTAATGGAAATGGTGTTGTAATCTCTACTTTCTTCCCTACTACTTTCGTTTTTACAATCGATTCAACAGAGGAAAACGGATCCCGATTTGCAACTAATGCTGCCACTTGATTGACGCTTTTTACAATACCATCCTCTCCACTAGATGGCATCGTAACTCCATTTATCTCTTTCTTCCATATTTCTTTAAACGTATTTAGTTTTACCTTTTCTTGCTGTCCTAAATCCTCTTCCATCGTAATTAAAACCGGATGTAATGATATCTTTTTTACATCCATTTCTTTCTTAAACTGCGCTAGCTTCTGCAAAATTTGTTCTTTTCCGCCAACCTTATCTTTCTCTAAATCATTAAATGCCCCGTCAGTTAACACAATAAGCCAAAATTCACGTTTCCCATCTATATCGGCTTCCTTTTTTATAGATTGCATCGCCGTTTCTACTGCGCTAAACGGAGTATTTAAATACGTTTTCCATGCTCCAATTCCCTCAATTTCCGTTTGTCTCTTATCCTTCGTTAACGAAATGTTTAATGGATCATTTGGCTTGCTCATTGGAACGTAAGAAAATGTATCTTTTTCATCTAATAGCGCAACTAAACTTTGCAAAGCGTAATTGGCATATTTCCAGCGATCGTTATTTCTCATGCTGCCCGAATCATCATATACAAGTGAAACGACCCTTTCCTTTGCCTCCTCTCCTTTTGCAAAAGTCCAAAAAGGATGTAACCATATTAATAGAAACAACATGAATGTGGCACAAATTCGAATTTTCATGATGAGGCTTCGCCACCTTTGTAGACAAATTCCTATGTTTAAATTTATGAGAGGATACAAGATATATGACTTGTATTTTAGGACAACGAACATAACATAACTTTATTATGTAAACAGTTATAAAAACTGAATATGATTCCTTCTAGCGTTTTCTATCCGATACTATAAGTAAAAAAGCCTGTTTAAGCTCTACACTTAAAACAGACTTTTCCTACTTTTTATATTGAAAACAAATAACAAAAAGTTTGATTTTTGACTTAACACATCACTTCAATTGTAAATCCACCAGGTGCTTCCACATAAAACGTATACGCATGTGCATGCTTAGGAGGTTCGACCAAAAATCCATCCTCCTTCAACCTTTGATTCATTTTATTTACTTGTTCTTCACTTTCTTGAGGAAAACCTACGTGAAATGTTTGCGGATAATGTACGTCTTTCCCTTTCATTAACGTTAATATAAATCCATCATTATCACGCATAACTGCAAAGCCTTTTCCCCTTGCTCCGCTACAAGTTAAATGAAAATATTTTTCTAAAAACTCTCTAGTAGCTACTACATCTGCAACTGTTAAATTAAGATGTTTAATTTTCAAACCATCACCATCTTTCTTAATTTTCTAACATTTTATCATATAAATAAAAAACACGCCTTCACAGCGTGTTTTATTGCTTCACATACACTTCAACAATTGGATTATCTTTATGATCCGCATGTAAGCGTATATTCTCTTCACTTGTACGATAAATGCTAGCTAATAACATAATTGTTAACACGTTAGGAGTTTTGGCATCGCTCCCGTATTTCCTTTCCAGCGTTTCCTTATACTCAAAATCCAAGTCCCCCTGCACATATGTATACACCTCAAAACCATCTTCTAAATTGCAAACAACTGTATCAATAATATCTGCCCCTACTTGCTTCTTCATTTCCTCTCTCAACGCTTTAATAAACTCTTCCCACGGTACTTCGTATGTCTGAAACTGATCTGTAGATTTCATGCCTTTTCCTCCTTATATATCCTCTTCCTATATTTCCCCTTTCCTATAACAATTATGATAGTTAGGGCATTCGTACAAGCCGCACTTGTCCCCCTTACATATCGTATTACTGTAATGGGGAAGGAGGAATGAATATGCATAGACAAAAATGTTATGATACGTGCCGACGTTACTTCGGAAAAGTTGTTCGGATTGAAGACCGTGATGGCCGTATACATTTAGGTAAAATAATCGATGTGACACAAAGCTCTGTATGGATTGAACCGGTGCAACAGCGCTCATCTTTTGATTCAGGATTCGGATACTATGACGCTTATGCAAATGGTGGTTGCGACCTTTGCGGCGGCCTTAGCAGATGTGATAGTTGCGGATTTGGTTGTGGTGGTGGATTCAGCGGCTGTGGATGTGGCGGTCGTGGTTGCAGTAATTGTGGTTGCGGCGGCTGGGGTGGCGGCGGTTGTGGCTGGGGTGTTGAACTCGGATTTGGTTTCATCTTCGGAATTACATTAGCTGCATTATTTTTCATTTAACATAAGTAAAGAGTTGACTATCTTTAGCCAACTCTTTTTCTTTATTTTTCACATATAAAAATACGATGACCTAAAATATGTTGATACATAAGTCGTACATTTTCATGTTGCACCCATGCCTCATATAACTCATTCGGAATAAATTGTGATACATTCCATTCTGGCTCTTCTATATAGCTAGAGATTGTTTCTGCAATTGTACCACCGCCAGCAATAGTAACCCGCCGAAAATTTGCTTTCTGAAATAATTGTACCCACTCGCTCTCAGTTAATAGTTCTTTCATCCCGTATAATTGAGCGATTTTTTCTTCCTCTCCCTTATCAATGTGCCTATCAATAATCATTTCAATGACAACAAGCTTACCGTCTTTCTGTAATACACGATAGCACTCTGAAATAACCTTTTCTTTTTCTGTAAAAGCGAGTATCGATTCTCCGAGTACGAACTCAAATGAATCATGTAAACAAGGTAATTGCTCTACACTTCCTTCAATTAATTGAATATCTATTCCCTCAAACGACCATCTATCTTTCGCCTTTTGAATCATAATTTCATTCTTTTCCACCGCTGTTACTTTATATCCAAAATTCCTCGCCATATATGCTGCGGTTTTTCCCGTGCCACAACCTATCTCTAGGACATTCGCTCCATGTCTAAAAGGGAGTTGTGCTAACAATTGTTTTGTTAACGTAAAACCACCAGGATGAGCACTCCCTATTCCGTAATAAGCTAGGAAATCGATGTATGTGTTTCGTTTCATGGGATTCTCCTTTAAATTTTCTATAATACATATATTCACCCATCAATAAATCGTGCACGTAAAAAAGCATTTCCAAGTGCTATACCGCAACTTGAAAATGCTTTTATCTTTTTTATTTCTCTTCAATATATGCCCATTTGAAGCTATATTCCGGACTAATATTATGTTTCACAATTCCCTTTACATTTGGTTTCATCACATAAGATTTAGCACTTTGATATAAAGGCACAAGCGCTACATCATCCTCAAGTAACAATTTCTCTGCCTTCCCTAACTCTGTCCAACGTTTTTTTGCATCAGCCATCCATTCTGTCTTACTCTTATTAATGATATCGTCATATTTTGAATTTGAGTAACTCATCTGGTTCTGCGAATTTTTTGTTTCAAACATATCAAGATATGTCATTGGATCCGCATAATCTGGATTCCAGCCACCATATGAAAAATCATAATCTTGGTCTGATTCTAATTTTAGTTTTTGCTTAAATGGTTGTAGCTTAATATTTACTGTCACACCTTTTAAATTCTTTTCAACTTGATCTTTTACATACTCCCCAACTTTTTTCGCATTACCAGTATCATAATTTAACAGTTCAATCGTGACTTGATCTTTTCCAAGTTCTTTTTTCGCTTCTTCCCAGGCTGCCGCTGCCTTTTTGGAGTCTTGTTTTAAACCATTCTTGAACGTTTCTGCAAAATCTTTACCGTCAGGTCCACTCGCTAAACCTTTTGGTACTAAGTAATCCACTGGTTTTGAACCATCATTTAAAATAACATTCGTTAAAGCTTTCTTATCAATAGATAATGCAATTGCTTCACGTAGTTTTTTGCTCTTTAACGGTGTATCTTGCCCACCACGTTTTTGATTTAGACGTAAGTAAAACGTACTTGTTTCCGAATATGCGCCAAACTCTTCTTTATTATTTCTATACTTATCAACAAATTCACCTGATAAAAGCGCGAAATCAATCGCACCTGTATCATATAAGTTCACTCTAGTAGCTGGTTCTTTTACTACACTATAATTGATTTCTTCTAGCTTCACAGTCTTTTTGTCCCAATACTGCTCATTTTTCTTTAATTTCCAGCCTTGCTCATGCTTCCAATCAGTAAGCACAAATGGACCATTATAAAGTGTTGTATCAGACTCTAAACCAAATTTATTCCCTTTTTCTTTCACGAACTTTTCATTTAATGGATAGTATGACGCAAATGCCATTAAGTTCAAGAAATATGGTACTGGTCTTTCTAGTTCTACTTCAAGCGTATAATCATCTACCGCTTTTACACCTAATGTAGAAACTTCTGCTTTCCCTTGATTAATCGCTTCTGCATTTTTAAGATAGTAAGCAATAAATGCATACTCAGCAGCTGTTTTTGGATCTACTAGCCGTTGCCATGCAAATACGAAATCTTTCGCTGTTACAGGATCACCGTTTGACCATTTTGCATCTTTCCGTAATTTAAATGTATATTTTTTGCCATCCTCGCTTTTTGTGCTAGATTCCGCTACAGCTGGGATTGGCTTATTATCTTTATCCAAGCGATATAAACCTTCCATTGTATTTCCTAAAATTTGTGATCCAAGTGTATCTGTATTTTTGGAAGTATCCATCGTCGGAATTTCATTCGTTTCTGTACGATTTAGCACTTGCTTTGCCGCATATTTAATATCAGATTTCTTCTCTTCCCCACCATTATTAGACGTTGTAGTCGGTTTCTTCTCCCCACCAGATCCAGAAGAACATGCTGTTAAAGCCATACTCATTGCTAAAACTGGTGCTACAACTGCTGTGAACTTTTTCATCTTTTTCTTCATTTTTGTACCCTCCCCAATTATATGTACGAAACTAACTTCGAGAGACTTTCTTTCGTTTATTTTTAGAAAATTCTTACTAATTATCATTCTACTAATTTATCCTGATTTGTAAAGTGTTTTATGAATATTCCGAATAATTAATCTAACAACCATAATAACTATTACTATACGAATTCTCCCACATCTACTATATGTAAGTACCACTTTTCTTATTCTTCTCTATTTATTTAAATTTAATTGAATAGTAAAAGAGCGTCTAAAAAAATAAATAATATATTTTTTAAACGCTCATTTTTCTTTTTATTATTTACCTTCCGTTACATAAGCCCACTTAAAGCTATACTCTGGACTAATGTTATGTTTCACAATACCTTTTACATTCGGTTTCATTACATATGCTCTACCTGTTTGATATAAAGGTACCATCCCTGCATCTTCTTCAAGTAATAATTTTTCTGCTTTACCTAACGTTTCCCAACGTTTCTTCGCATCAGACATTAACTCATTACCTGCTTTTTTCACCATTTCATCATATTTCGGATTCGAATAACTCATTTGGTTATATGGGCTCTTCGATTCGAACATATCAATAAATGTCATTGGATCCGAATAATCTGGGCTCCAACCAGCAAATGAAATTTCATAATCTTGTGCTGATTCTAATTTTAATTTTTGTTTGAACGGCTGAATTTTCGTATTAACCGTTACACCTTTTAAGTTTTTCTCAATTTGATCTTTAAAATAGTCAGCAATTTTTTTCGCTGTTCCATCATCATAGCTTAGTAATTCAATTGTCACTTGATCTTTTCCAAGTTCTTTTTTAGCTGCTTCCCAAGCTGCTGCACCTTTTTTCGGATCATATTTCAGACCATTTTTAAAAGTATCTTGGTAATCTTTACCGTCTGGTCCTGTCGCAAGCCCTTTTGGTACTAATTGATCTGTTGCTTTTGAACCGTTATTTAAAATAACGTTTGCTAAACCTTTTTTATCAATTGATAATGCGATTGCTTCACGTAGTTTTTTACTCTTTAACGGTGTATCTTGTCCATTACGTTTTTGATTTAAACGTAAGAAGAATGTACTTGCTTCTGAATATTCACCATACTCTTCTTTATTCGATTTATATTTATCAACGAACTCCCCTGATAATAGCGTGAAATCAATTGATCCTGTATCATATAAGTTTACTTTCGTCGCAACTTCTTTTACTACACTATAGTTAATTTCTTCTAATTTCACAGTTTTATTATCCCAGTACTTATCATTTTTCTTTAGCTGCCATCCTTGTTCATGTTTCCATGAAGCCATAACGAACGGTCCGTTATACAACGTTGTATCTGCTTCTAAACCGAACTTATCTCCTTTTTCTTTTACGAACTTTTCATTTAAAGGATAGTACGATGGGAATGCCATTAAATTCAAGAAATACGGCACTGGTTTTTCTAATTCTACTTCTAGCGTATAATCATCTACCGCTTTTGCCCCTAAATCTGTTAGTGGCTTTTCACCTTTATTAATTGCCTCTGCGTTTTTAATATAGTAAGCGATAAACGCATATTCTGCCGCTGTATTTTTATCAAGTAATCGCTGCCATGCGTATACGAAATCTTTCGCTGTTACTGGATCACCGTTTGACCATTTGGCATCTTTACGTAGTTTAAATGTATATTTTTTGCCATCCTCGCTTTTCGTACTAGATTCTGCTGCAGCTGGGATCGGCTTATTATCTTTATCTAATCGATATAAACCTTCCATCGTGTTCCCTAAAATTTGAGAACCTAATGTATCGGTAGATTTTGAAACATCCATCGTCGGAATCTCTTGATTCTCTGTACGATTTAACACTTGTTTTGCTGCGTATTTAATTTCAGACTTTTTCTCTTCCCCACCACCACTAGACGTCGTAGTTGATTTCTTCTCCCCACCAGATCCAGAACAAGCTGTCAACGCCACACTCATCGCTAAAACTGGCGCTACAACTGCCGTGAACTTCTTCATCTTTTTCTTCATTTTTGTACCCTCCCCAATTATATGTACGAAACTCATTTTGAGAGATTTTCTAATAACTAGTTATCAGAAAATTCTTATTAATTAATATTCTACTAACTTTTCTATTTTTGTAAAGTTATTTTTAAAATATTCTAAAAATTATTTTTTTGTGATAGTAACGAGCACTCTTTACAATTATCACGATACAAGTTCTTTCCTACATCCATCTATTTATTCGCATGTATTCTCATAATAAAAGAGCATTCCAAAAGTAAATAGTCTACTTTTAGAATGCTCTATCATTTTATCTTTCTATAGTGGACAATGAGATTCTCACTACAAAATAAGCTAAGAAACCTATATACATCCACTTAAATATAGCCTCACTGCTTAAAAATTATTTTCCATCTTTTTCAGTCATGTACGCCCACTTGAAGCTATACTCTGGGCTAATGTTATGGTGAACGATGCCTTTTGCATTTGGTTTTTGAACGTATGCATCACCACGTTGGTATAAAGGTACAAGTGCTACATCTTGCTCAAGAAGTAATTTCTCAGCTTTTCCTAGCTCTTCCCAACGTTTCTTCGCATCACCCATTAATTCTCCGCCAGCTTTTTTGATCATATCATCATACTTAGGATCAGCGAAGCTCATTTGGTTATGAGAATGATTAGACTGGAACATATCTAAGAATGTCATTGGGTCAGCGTAGTCAGGTCCCCAACCAGCATATGATAAATCATAATCTTGCTCTGTTTCTAATTTCAGTTTTTGTTTGAATGGTTGAAGTTTAATATTAACAGTTACACCTTTTAAGTTTTTCTCAATTTGATCTTTTACATATTCCCCAACTTTTTTCGCATTACCAGTGTCATAGTTTAATAGCTCAATTGTAACTTGGTCTTTTCCAAGCTCTTTTTTCGCTTCATCCCATGCAGCAGCTGCTTTTTTCGCATCTGGTTTAATACCATTTTTAAATGTTTCTTGGAAGTCTTTACCGTCTGGTCCAGTTGCTAATCCTTTTGGTACTAAGAAGTCCGCAGGTTTAGATCCGTCATTTAAAATAACATTTGCTAAATTCTTTTTGTCGATTGAAAGTGCGATTGCTTCACGTAATTTTTGGCTCTTTAATGGTGTATCTTGTCCGCCACGTTTTTGGTTCATACGTAAGAAGAATGTACTTACTTGTGAGTATGTGCCAAACTCTTCTTTATTATTTCTATACTTATCAACGAATTCTCCTGATAGAAGTGCAAAATCAATTGCATTTGTATCATATAAATTTACTCTTGTAGCTACTTCTTTTACTACACTATAGTTAATTTCATCTAGTTTTACAGTCTTTTTATCCCAATATTGATCGTTTTTCTTCAGTTTCCAGCCTTGTTCATGTTTCCAATCAGTAAGTACGAATGGTCCGTTATATACTGTCGTATCAGACTCTAAACCATATTTGTCCCCTTTTTCTGTTACAAATTTCTCATTTAACGGATAGTACGATGGGAATGCTACTAAGTTTAAGAAATATGGTACTGCTTGTTCTAATTCAACTTCTAGAGTAAGATCGTCTACTGCCTTTACTCCTAGTTCCGTTACAGGTTTTTCACCTTTATTAACAGCTTCTGCATTTTTAATTGGGAATGCGATAAATGCATACTCTGCAGCTGTTTTTGGATCTAATAGACGTTGCCATGCATATACGAAATCTTTTGCTGTTACAGGATCACCATTTGACCATTTTGCATCTTTACGTAGTTTAAATGTATATTTTTTACCATCCTCACTCTTCGTGCTTGATTCTGCAGCAGCTGGGATTGGTTTGTTATCTTTATCTAATCGATATAAACCTTCCATTGTGTTCCCTAAAATTTGAGAACCTAATGTATCTGTATTTTTAGAAGTATCCATTGTTGGAATCTCATTTGTTTCTGTACGGTTTAGCACTTGTTTCGCTGCTAATTTTTCTTCTGATTTGCTATCTCCGCCAGAGCTAGAATTTGTGCTTGTCTTCTTATCTCCACCTGATGTAGAACATGCTGTTAATGCCATACTCATTGCTAAAACTGGTGCTACAACTGCTGTTAGTTTTTTCATTTTTTTCTTTTTCACTTTCTGTACCCTCCCTAATTCTTAACGCTCTCATTTAAGAATTTTCTGATAATTCTGTTTTTCTTTATATATTTATCAGAAGATTCTTATTAACTATTATTCTACTAATTTTTTGAGTTTTGTAAAGTGTTATTATTGAAAATTTTTAAAAAATTATTTTTTTACAGTAATATTTATAAAAATCCTATAATCTTTCGAAACACTATACCTCATTGAATCTTAAGTATTGATTTAATAGTCTTTATATCCCTCCACTATAAATCACCTGTAAATTATTGTTAATAAATAATGTATATCATAACAAACCTCTTTTCTACAAAAATAAAAAAGTCAGCAAAGCTGACTTTTTATCCGGCCATTTTCTCTTTTTTCATTTCCTCTATTACTCTCGTATACTTCTCTTCATCAAATTCATTTTCACTTTTTGCAACAACTACAGTCGCAATGCCATTACCAATTAAATTAACGATAGCACGTGCTTCTGACATGAAACGATCTACACCAAGTAATAGCGCTAACCCTTCTAGTGGGATAACATTCATTGCTGACAAAGTAGAGGCTAATACAATAAATCCCCCGCCTGTTACTGCCGCTGCTCCTTTAGATGTAACTAATAAAATAGCTATTATAGTTAATTGTTGACCTAGTGAAAGATCGACGTGAAAGACTTGTGCTAAAAATATAGTGGCCATCGATAAATAAATTGTTGTTCCATCTAAATTAAAAGAGTACCCCGTCGGAATGACTAAACCTACTACCGGCTTCGAACATCCGAAGTCTTCCATCTTTGTCATCATTCGCGGTAATACTGATTCTGATGATGATGTCCCAAGAACAATAAGTAATTCTTCTTTAATATGCGCTAAATATTTCCACAAACTAAATTTATAAAATTTACAAATGAAATTTAAAACAATAAAAACAAATAATGCCATTGTTGCATATACACAAATCATTAATTTACCAAGTGGAATAAGTGTACTTAAACCATATTTTCCAATTGTAAATGCCATTCCACCGAATGCTCCAACCGGTGCTAATTTCATTACAATTGATAAAATGTTAAAAAATACTTTCGATAATCTTTCAAAAAAGTCGATTACCGGTTGTCCATTTTTCCCTAACATCGTTAACCCTGCACCGAATAAAATGGAGAAGAACAGCACTTGTAAAATATCACCTTTTGCAAATGCTTCAAACATGTTAGACGGCACAATATGTAAAAAGAAATCCACCCACTTCATTTCTTGCCCGCTTTGTACATATTGTGAAACATCTCCGCCCTTTAGCTTTGAGGGATCTAATCCATCTCCGGGACGTACAACATTCGCTACGATGATACCAATAATTAAAGCCGCAGTTGTAACAATTTCAAAATATAATAATGCCTTCCCACCAACACGACCTACCTTTTTCATACTTCCCATACTTGCAATACCAAGCACAATTGTTAAAAAGATAATCGGTGCAATAACCATTTTAATCATATTGATGAACGTTTCACCAATTGGCTTCATCTCTTGTCCAACACTCGGCCAAATTGCCCCTACTGCAATACCACAAATAATGGCCACAATAACTTGAAATGTTAAATTCTTTATGATTCTCATTTTTGATACTCCCCTGTTTCTTTCATTTCTCCCATACTATTTCAATAATTGCTAATGATATATTCTATGTAATAGCCCCCCTGTTATTTCACTTAAACCACAATTTTATGTTACACTATTATCTTAAATTTGAAAATAGTATATAACATTTATATATAAACGACATACTATTTAACATAATAAAAAAGCAGACATTACGTCTGCTTTAATTCTCCTCAATCTGTTTTTCACTTAATCCTAAATGTGTTCTAAGCATATTACTCAAACTCTGCAAATCTTTTTTATTAGGATTATAATAATATACACGTTGCCCATTTGGACCATTAGGTAAGTATAAATCATCACCTGCTAATTGAATTTTTTCAATCGAACAATTTAAACCGTATTTATAAAAAGATAAAATATCATCCATTGCTAAATTTGTTTTAAAATCACCTTCAACCGCCTCGACTATTTTTTCTAGCTTCGTAATCGATCCTACACTTTTTAATTTACTTAAAACCGCTTCCATAACAAGTTGTTGGCGCTGCCCTCTCATTGCATCACTATCAATATGACGCGTTCTTGCTAAGGCAAGTGCTTCTTCCCCTGTTAATTTTTGTAGTCCTTTTTTCAAATGAATCGCCTCAGGTTCATCTTTACTATTTTGCTCCGTAAATTCAACTGGGACATCTACTTCAATCCCATCTAACCCATCAACAATTTTAGTAAATGAATTAAAATTAAACTTTACAAAATAATCAACAGGCACTTGTAATAACTTTTCTACCGCTTCCACTGAAGCTTGCGGCCCTCCATCTTTACCATTTTTAACGAAACCACTTCCATATGCATGCGTTATTTTATCTTTTTTCTTTTCAACCGGAACATATGTGTATGTATCACGTGGTATACTCGTTAATTTCACAGTCTTATCATCTTTATTAAAAGTAGCTAACAGTAGTGCATCTGTATGAAATGCACCATTATACTCCTTTTGTCGTTCTTGATTTTCATCAATTCCCATAATTAAAAGTGAAACATTATTCGTAATCGGTTTTACAGTTTCCTCACGTAAATTCGATTTTTCACCACGTGCTAAATTCAAACTAGATTTTTGTACGAGATTAGAAGTTTTCATATATATATAAGTACCATATCCAACTCCGCCAAATAGTAATACTACTAACAGTACACTGATTATCATTGTCTTCTTATATTTTCGTTTATTTTTCTTCTCTCTTGAAGAAGAGGTATTCTCCATATCGTTCCCTCCGTTTTCTATTCATCTAATATATTTTTCAATTTTTCATACTTAGCGCTATCCTTTTGAAATGTATTCTCTTTCAATCCTTTGTTTATTTGTATCCATTCTGTTGTAATCGAATATTGAATCATACCTTCGTGGAAACTAAGGAATTTTAGCATAATCCCTGTATTTTTCTCTACAACCATTTCAAACTTCCCTCTTAAATCTTCAGATGTACTTACAGGCATTTCTATATTTATTGTCCCTTCTATTTTGTAGCAATCCAGTCCCAGATACTTCGTTTCTTTATAATTCCAATCTTTATATCGAATTAATAGATCAGCAAATTCGGATTGAATACTATACTTCGCGAATCCCACATATTCATCATCATATCTTTTTTTCTCACCTGATTTTCTCAATAACCTTCCCGTAGGATTTAATTTTAATAGTTCATAGTTTCTTTCTTTCGGGCTCCATTTTGTTTCTTTGTACGTATACTTCTCATCATCAAATTCTTTTTTCTTGCCCTCGTTATATATAATGGTTCGTTTTTTCGTTAGCTTGTCTTCTTTTGAAGAGATTCCTCTTTGTTGCTCCGTATCAATCGCATATTTGTATGTTGTAGCAATTCTTGACGAACTAGAATATTCCTCAAATTGTCCTGAAATATTATTAAAATGATCAATGGAATCAAGCATCTTTTCATGAATCTTTTCCTTATCTGGATAATTTACATTTGATTTTATTTCCTCTTCATTTTCATAATCAGAAAATGCCTTTTTCTTTACATATTCAAACACTCCGCCGTTTTGAGCAAAAATTTGATCAGAAAACTCCGACATAGACACAATTGAGAGCACTAGGACAGCAGCACTTATAACCATCATATAAACTCTGTAACCTTTCTTTTTTACCGGAAGATTATGTAGTGTACGATTAATCTTTTCATTTAACTCTGGCGGCACTATTACATTCTCTTCGTTTATTCTCTTTTTTAATTTCTCATCAAATAATTTTTCATCATCCATCCTTTGCACCCCCTATTCCATCTTTAATCGTTTCTGTAGTTGTTCCCTCGCACGTGCCAATCTCGATTTCACTGTTCCTTTTGGTACTTCTAAAAGCTTTGCTATACTCTCTTGATTCATATCTTCATAATAATAAAGCACCGTAACAGCTCTTAACTCTTCATGTAACGATTGAATCGCATTACACAAATCTATATCTTCATACTGATCGCACGCACTCATATTGTAATCATTCTCTTCTGTCACAATTATCTTTTTATACGTTCTAATAATGTTGTTACATTCATTCATTAAAATTCGAATTAACCAAGTTTGAAAAAACTCTTCTTTCTTTAATTTTTTTATATTTTCATAGGCTTTTAAAATTGTTGTTTGTATCGCATCCTCTATATTTGTCTCATCACGTAACATAGCCTTTGCAATGCGATACATCTTCATTTTTTCCGTATGTATAAGCGCCATAAACGCTTCATGATCACCTTTTTTCGCTAAAGAAACATCGGTTTCTTCTTTTACAATCATTTTATATAAAGGGATTACTTTCACAATTGCTCCTCCTGTTTCATCCTCACTTCAAATTTAACTTTACATGTATTAGACGGATGAGCCTAGAAAAAGGTTCACTTTTTTGAATATTTTTGTAATTAAAAAGATAAATATCCTTTATAAGTATGCAATAAACATACTAGTTTAAATTTACAAATAAAAAAAGCCCACTTTCTCAGTGGACTTTCTACTTTATAACGGTAAATCCCTCTTCTTAAACACTACAACCGCTACGATAAAAATACAAAGCGCTCCAGCAGTTAAACCTATACTTACCGGCCATATATTATACGTTCCTTCAGCAATTTCTTTCGGACGAAACAGCGTAAATAATGATAGGTTTTTCATCCATTCTAACTTATCACTTAACTTCCCTACCATATCTAATACGAAAAATAAGATAGTTAAACTCGCTGAATAACTTAGTGCTTTTCTTTCGTCATTACATATACAAGAAAAGAAAAATGAATAAGCACTAACGACTAAAAATATGAGCCCTCCGACTACATTTATCTTCAAAAATAATTCTTTATTTAAGTTATTATCTTGTAAAAACCATTCTGCACCTACTAACCCAGCTACATACGTAACAGATACAATAATCAGAAGTCCCAATATGAGAACAGCAGCTTGTGTAATCGCAATTTGCACTCTAGATACAGGTGTTGCTAGCAAGTATGCCATTGCTCCTTTATCTACATGACGAGCAATTAAATGTGTCGCAACTGTTACGCAAAAAATTGTTAAAATGATAATAAACAATAGACTATAGTATTCACCAGCTAAAAAATCCATTACGTTTTGAATCGGACTTTCCATACCAACGATTTTTTTCACACTATCAGGCATGGCAGCTATTAATTCATTTAGCCCTTTCGCTGATACCATTGACGGGAATATCCAAATTAATAACCACAAATATAAAGCCGCACCAGACGCATAACTCAAAATACTTTTTTGTGTTTCTTTCAAACTAGCTAAAAACAATTGCTTATTCATGCGTTATCCCTTCTTTCTTATCGTAATAATGCATAAATAAATGTTCTAAATCCATCGCTCTCGTTTGAAGTGCCGTTACATTATAGTTTGAAAGTATTTGTAAAACAGCTTGATAGTTTCCTTGTACAATGATAGATGCCTCTCTGCCTTTTACCGCTTCAAATTGCAAATTACATTGCGCGAGAGATTCAATCTCTTCCTCTGATGATACGGTTACATCTATCACTTGTCGTCTCATACTTTGTAAATCATGAATATTTTCAACCGTTACAAGGCGACCATCTTTAATAATCGCTACTCGGTCACATGTACGTTCAATTTCAGTAAAAATATGCGACGACATAAGAATTGTTTTCCCTCTTTGCTTTTCCTCTACTATTAAATCTATAAACACTTGCTGCATAAGTGGATCGAGTCCTGAAGTCGGTTCATCCAAAATTAACACTTCTGGATCATGCATAAAAGCAGCAACAATCCCTACTTTTTGTTTCATTCCTTTAGACATTTTTCGAATCGGTGTTTTCACATCGAATTGTAGACGTTCTATTAATTCATCTCGTTTTTTCGTATCCTTTAAACCACGCATTCCTTGCATTAACTTTAAAAATTCTAATCCATTCATTCCGTCAATAAAAGAAATTTCTCCTGGTAAATAACCAACTTCCCTTTGAATCTTCGCGGCATCATTCCAACAATCTAATCCGAAAATGGAAGATTTTCCAGCTGTCGGTTTTATAAATCCCATTAAATTACGAATCGTTGTGGATTTCCCGGCACCATTTGGTCCTAAGTAACCGAATACTTCTCCTTCTTTCACTTCAAATGTAATATGAAACAAGCCTTTTCCATTTGAAAACTGTTTTGTAACATTTTGAACTGAAATCATAATTCCACCTCATTTTTTGAAATATTTCACTTGTGATATTTCAAAATTATTGTACTCCTCATCTTTCATATTCGCAACAACTTTTTGAAATATTTATATGTCCATATTTCAAAAATATTGTTTTCCATTATTTTTTCTTGTATATTTTAATTGAGGTGATTGCATTGAACGGCTTTGAAAAAGTGAAAGAAAAGAAAAAACGTGCCATAAAAGAGGCAGCCTTCTTATTATTTTCAGAACGTGGATTTAATGAAGTGAAAATAGAACATATTGCAAAAGAAGCAAACGTTTCTCAAGTTACCATTTATAATCATTTCGGAAGTAAAGACGCGTTATTTAGAGAACTTATACAAGAATTTATAACATCTGAATTTCAATATTATAAAGAGCTTGCTGAAGAGAAATTACCTTTTCATGATATGATGCAAAAAATGATTGTAAGAAAAATGAATACTGGCGGATTATTTCAGCCTGACATGTTGCTACAAATGATGCAAAGAGATGAAATTCTCCGAGAGTTTATTTATAGTTATCAAAACGAAAAAATCTTGCCTTGGTATTTAGAAATATTAGAACAAGCACAGCAAAAAAATGAAATTAACCCTCACCTTACTAAAGAAATGATGTTGCTATACATTCAAATGTTTACTAAATTAGGCGATGATTTTGGAGCCAAGCTTCTTGAAGGAGATCGCGAAAAACATATACAAGATATCGTTACGATGTTCTTTTATGGACTATCCGTCCCAACAAAATAATGTTTCTATAGAAAAAATAACATCACAAAAAAAGCCCTTTGGATATTTTAAATCTCAAGGGCTTTTTCATGTCAAAAATAACTAAAACTAACTTTATCTTAAAGAAGTTAAATGCTGCTTTAAAGATAATACCTTATTATAGATTAACTCTTTTAGCATCACAGGCTGAATTGAAATAATCGTTTCACCGAAATTTAGAAAATAACTTGAAATAAACTCAACTTCTTGCTTGTTAAAATAGCCTGTTATACTATAATTTTCATTTTCTTTTTGTATCCTCATGGAAGGATAATTCTCTTTATCAAAAATATCTTTTCCTTTTTGATTAACAATGACACTAAAATCAATTGCATCAGGTTTTCTGTGAAAGTTTGTAAGATAACTTAATAGTTCTTCAAGATTTTTTGAATTCGTATTGCTTGTTTCCACAATAGAAAGAATTTTATCACATCTAATTATTTGAACATGATTTGTCTCAAAATTAAAGATTTTAGCATACCACTGGCCAAATTTAGATTCTATTCGAATAAATTGTGCGACCAATACTTTCTCCTCATCTTTTTTTAAATATGTTACATAATAAACTCGCTCAGCAAAAATCCCCTGCAAAATTTCTTTTAAGAACGGACTAAAATTACTATGATTTGTTACTTCAAAAGAAAGCGTTCGTTCCATAATTGAAATATTTTTACGCACATTATCAGGTAAGACATGTTTAAATTTATTTTCAAGCGCAATACTTTCTATATTAAATGGTTTTGTCTTGTATCCATTTAGTGTAAGAATTGAAAAGTATAACGCATACATTTCATCCACACTAAAATAAATTGGAGATAATATACTATTTTCTATAATTTTATAACTTCCATTTCTACCTAGTTCAGAATATATTGGTACACCTATTTCTTCCAATGATTGAATATCTCGTAAAGCTGTACTTTTAGAAATATCATATCTAACCATTAAATCTTTTAAATTAAAATATCTTTTATTATTTAAGAAAATAAGCATATCATTTATTCGTTCCGTTTTTTTCATATTCCCCTCCCGAAAGGTGTCATGTATTGAAACCTTTTTAGTCTATATTATAATTATTAACGAATAAAGGAGTTGTGAATTTATGACATTAGAAATAGCTATTTTTCTCTCAATGAATGGGCAAGCAAAGGAGGCAATTCATTTTTATACACGTAATTTAGAAGCCAAAAAGTTAATGATGGTTACGTATGAAGAACTGGCGAAAAGAGATCGTTCTTTCAAAATTACAAGTGAAAATAAAGATCATATTGCTCACTCTGTTTTACAAATTGGGAATACAAAGCTAATGATAGCAGAAGATACAATGAATCCTAATGAACGTTATAACGTTGGAAATAACATGTCACTTTGCATTCAAAGCGCTAATCTAGAAGAAATACAAAGATTTTATAATAATTTAATTTCCGATAAGCATGTGAAAATAATCTCTCCGCTGAAAAAAAATGTATTTAGTGAAGCATACGGGATTATTGAAGATCCTTATGGCATACAAATCCAATTAATGTATGATAAACGACTAAACTAATTAATTAATTAATCATATTCACATATTCCTAATAAAAAAGACACGAAATTCGTGTCTTTTTATTTTATAGAAATGACTCTACCCGTTTCACTACTTTCAACCGCTAATTGAATCAGCTTGATTACTTCTAAACCTTCTTGCGCTGTTACAGGTGGTTTTTCACCATTTATAATGCTATCTCTTACACCGTTATAGTACATGTCATAACAGCCGACTTCTGTTGGAATACGTACTGACTCTTCTTCTGTTTCTAGAGTAACAAAATTCTCTTCAGCGTCTACTCCATAACCGTTATCGCCTGGCTTCATTCCATTTTTTAATTGTTCTTCCTGTGAATCCATACCGTATTTCACGATAGAACCTTTATCTCCATGCAGTGTAAAGTGTGGACCGGCTTTTTTCACATAACTGCTACTACGTAAAATGACACGTTTAACTCCGTAATGAAGTACTATGTGGAAATAATCATCAATTTCTGCACCTGGTCGTTGTTTGATTACATCTGCACTGATTGCATTTGGTTTCCCAAATAATGATAATGCTTGGTCAATTAAATGCGAGCCTAAGTCATATAATATACCTGATCCTGGTAAGTTCTTTTCTCTCCATCGATCACGTACATGTGGACGGAAGCGATCGAAATGCGCCTCATATGCGTATACATTCCCTATTCTATCCTCTTCTAATAATTTCTTTATCGTTAAGAAATCATTATCAAAACGGCGGTTATGATATACACTTAATACCACATTATGCTGCTCTGCTAATGAAATAAGCTCTTCTCCTTCTTCAATTGAAACAACAAATGGTTTCTCTACAACAACATGCTTACCGTTTAATATTGCTTCTTTTACATATGGAAAATGAGTTGTATTTGGTGAAGTAATAACAACTAAGTCAATATCAGCTCGCTTCACCAATTCATCAATTGTACTCACGACGTTAGCATTCGGTAATGTTTCTTTTACTACCTCTTCTTTTGAAGATAATACGGCACGAATATCGTATTCTTCTATCGTTTGTAATAATGGGATGTGAAATGTTGTACTAGAAAATCCAAACCCTACAATCCCTACACCTATTTTTTTCATGTTGCCCCTGGTTTAAAATTCTTATAAAAATCTATAAATCGTTGGCGAACCAAGTCAAATGCCAACTACCGAAAAGGAATCTC